>SLST01000518.1 GCA_007130265.1 Spirochaetales bacterium | reverse complement strand
TGTAGATTTCCAGCCGGCCGGTAACCATGACCGCGCTCAGAAATACCTTGATTCCGTCGGGGAGGAACCCGTAGTTGAGCGTCGGTCCAACCTGGCCAAATCCCGGACCAACATTGCCGATGACGGCGAGGCTTGCCGACAGGGCCGTTTCGAGATCAGTACCCGAGCCGGCAACGACGATCGTCGAAAGCGCGACGACGGCGAGATAGAGCACGAAGAAACCGACGATTGTCTGCTCGGTACCGGAAGCGAGCACGGTCTTGTTGATGCGGATGGCGACGACGGCCCTCGGGTGGCTGAGCTGGCGAAGCTGCCGGCCGATGATCTTTCCGAGCGTGGTCACGTGCAGCATCTTCACGCCGCCGCTCGTGGATCCCACGCACCCGCCCACGAGAAGCGCGAGCAGCAGGACTCCTCGGGCGACGCCTGGCCACATCACGTAGTCGGCAGTGGCGAATCCGGTGGATGTCGCGAGTGTTGCGACCTGGAAGGTCGCGTAGCGCAGTGACTCGCCGAACCCTGAGTAGGTCCGTCCGGCGACAAGCGCGGCAGTTACGACGGCAACCGAGCCGACGATGTAGCAAACATATGTCTTGAGCTCCGAGTCGTTGCCGATACGCCTGAACTGCCGGACGATCGCGCGGTAGTAGAGCGCGAAGTTCACGCCGGAGAGGATCATGAACGAAGCAACGACCCATTCGATGTAGGGACTCTCGTAGGCGGCAATACTCGCGTTCCTGGTGGAAAACCCGCCTGTCGCGAGTGTTGCGAATGCGTGGTTCACGGCATCGAACACATCCATACCACCGAAGACGAGCAACACGACCTCAACGCTCGTCATGCCTGCGTAGATGACCCAGAACACTTTGGCAGTCTGGGTTATTCTTGGAGCAAGCCGCTCCACTTCGGGCCCCGGTGCCTCTGCGCGAAGGAGCTGGTACCCTCCAATGCCGAGAGCCGGTAGTATGGCGACAGCAAGGACCAGTATTCCCATGCCGCCGAGCCAGTGCGAGAAGCTGCGCCAGAACAGGATCGACCTGGGAAGAGACTCGACGTCAGCGAAGATCGAAGACCCGGTTGTCGTGAAGCCGCTCGATGACTCGAACAGGGCGTCGGCGAACCCGGAGGTCGCCCCGCTGATCATGAAGGGAACGGCTCCCGAGACGCAGGCAATCGTCCATGTCGCGATGACGATCACCACGCCTTCGCGGGGGTCGAGCGGACGTGACGGGCGGTACCCCACAATCGCGCCAACCGCGCCTATGGTTCCCAGCACGACCAGGGGAAGCCCGAACGCGAGCCAGTTCTCACCGTAGAGAAGCGCAACACCAAGGGGCACGATATAGACGGCAGCAAGGCCCGCGCACACCGCCGTGACACTGCGCAGGAGCGACTGGATATTCACCTGGGCGCATCGTATGATTGGGGCTGTGATGCGGGCAATTGCGGCGGTCTCATCTTTATGGCCTCTTTATGCGGATCGTGACAGTCTTGATGCTTCGTTGACTACGGCTTGCCGGAACGCGGGCGCGCCCCTCGCGTCTCTCTGGAAACCACGGGGCACAGAACCATGAGCGTACACGCACGCAAGGGTGCAACGTTCCCGTTGTCGCGCCTGTCGAAAGGTCTCAGTCATCTCGCCGTTGCCCTTCTATCGCACGGGGTTGCCACGGGACTGGCGCTGGGGTTCCGTCTGGCGGGAATCACCGAGTCGAGCGTGGTCCTCCTCTACCTGCTGAGCGTCGTAATCGTGTCGGTGATGACCGATCGCGTGTTCGGCATCGCGGCGTCGGTCGTCGCCGTGGTCCTGTTCAACTTCCTGTTCACGGAGCCCCGGTTCACGTTCGTCGTGAGTGACCCGCAGTACCTCGTCACCTTCCCCGTACTACTGACCGTTGCTGTTATCTCGAGTGAGCTCATGGCCCGGATTCGTCGTCAGGCTCACGAGGCGGAGCGTCGAGAGCTACTGACGAAAGAGCTCTACGAGTCGAGTCGCTCACTCCTTGGTGCTCGGGGGCAGGAAGCTGTCGTGCGGGCGGCTGTAGACCATCTTGCCGGGCTTACAGGACGGGCGGTTCTGTGCGTCATCGACGACGGCTCGGCGACGCTGCGCACCTTCGCCACCGACGAGTCTGACGACCACGAGCGTCTTGTGACTCCTGTGAGACAGATGCTTGAGAGAGCCGACACGGGACCTGCGGTCGTGGTAGAGGCGGGAAAGAAGTCGTTTCTTCTCGCGCCGGTGGGAGCACAGGGCAGTATACGTGCGGTCATCGCGGTGGGTACCGAACGTGAGAATCTACCTGTGGAAGCGAATGAGTCGATACGTGCGGTGGCCGTCCAGCTGGCCCTTGCGCTTGATCGCGAGGAGATGAGCCGGCGTGAACAGAACGCGAGGGTCGAGATCGAACGCGAACGGTTGCGCTCGAATCTACTTCAGTCGATCAGCCACGATCTACGATCTCCACTGGCCGCGATCGTCGGCTCAGCGACGACCTTGGTCTCTGAGGAAACACTCGTCGCGGAGACCCGGCACGAACTCGCACGGTCAATACGCGACGACGCTCGCTGGCTGACCGGTCTCGTGGAGAACCTTCTGAGCCTCACTCGCGCAGAGGAGCGCGCGGTCCGGTTTCGAGGAAGCGTTGAGGTGCTCGACGACGTCCTGGCTTCCGCGCTGAACCGTGTTGAGCGGGTTCATGAGGCCCACCAGGTCAACGTCGACGTGGGCGAGCCTCCGGTGCTCGTCCGCATTGACGGCGGACTCATCGAGCAGCTCGTTGTCAACCTCCTCGAAAACGTGATCCAGCACACACCCAGCGGTACGAGTGTTCGTCTGGCAATCGATCGGGACGGCGATGAGGCGGTGCTCATCGTGGAAGACGATGGACCGGGACTGAGCGAAACCGCGCTATGTCACGCATTCGAGCGGTTCTACACCGAGCGGCTCATTCCGGATTCGCGTCGGGGGATGGGACTCGGACTGGCTATCTGCAAGTCCATCGCTGAAGCGCACGCGGGAACCATCAGTGTCTCCAACCTGCTCGATGGCGGGGCCCGGTTCGAAGTGCGGCTGCCGATTGAGCCGACGGATGTGTCCAGCGATCGGTTGGTGGCCGGTTCATGACGAAGGGATACTCCCCACTTGCGTTGGTGGTAGAGGACGATCCGCCGATACGCAGATTCATAGTCGCGGGACTCACGAGTCAGGGGTTTCGTGTGGTAGACGTGGATCGCGCGAAGAGCGCTGTTTCACACGCCGCTTCTCACGTCCCCGACGTTATCGTCCTCGATCTGGGCTTACCCGACCGCGACGGAATAGAGGTGATCCGCGAACTGCGTGCGTGGACTCAAACGCCGATCATCGTCGTATCGGCCCGCGGCCAGGAGCGCGTCAAAGTCGATGCCCTCGATTCCGGGGCGGACGACTATCTTACCAAGCCGTTCGGCGTGGCCGAGCTCCTGGCGCGAGTTCGGGTGGCCCTGCGGCACGTCGCAAGGAGTTCGGACGGAACCAATGAAACCGGCGAGTTCAGGGTGGGTGATCTCGTGGTGGATCTGAACGCCCGATCCGTGACACTCAGTGGACGACCGGTCCATCTGACACCGACCGAATACCGCCTTGTAACGGTACTCGTTCGTCATGCCGGTAAGGTCGTGACTCACCAGAAGCTTCTTTCGGAGGTGTGGGGTCCCGGCCTCACCGACGAGACTCAGTATGTCCGCGTCTTCATGGCGAATCTCCGACGCAAGATGGAGCCGGACCCGGCGCGCCCGCGATACCTCCTCACTGAGGTTGGGGTGGGCTATCGACTCAAGGATGAGTAGGATATGAACGTGATACGCATCGGCATCTTCGTATTGCACTGGTTTGTCGGCATTGGCGCGGTGGCGGGTGGTCTCGCCGGGGTGTCGGACCCCACTGGTGCCGCGGTGGGGATCACGGTCGATGCGCTCGAGCGCGGGCCGTTTCGCGACTACTTCGTCCCGGGACTGTTTCTGATGGTCGTGTTGGGATTCGGGAATCTCGTCGCAGGGTTCGTGTTCCGCAAGCGGCCGGGTCGCGCAGCCAGCCTCATCAGCCTGGCGCTCTTCATGGTGCTCGCACTCTGGATCCTCGTGCAGGTCTACGTCATGGGCGTCGCAAACGCGGTGTGGCTGCATTGGCTCTACCTGGCGCTCGGAATCGCCGGGGCCGCCGGGGTTACGGTGTGGGTGTGCGGGACAGTGCCGGCAGACGAGTTCGAGCCTCCCCGGGTCGACGTTGGCCCGAGCTATCTCTTCACCGGACAGATACCGCACCTGCTGCTGCTCGCGGTCATGGTTCCCGGAGTGCTGATGCTTGCCGACGGAGGTCTGCGCGGCGGCTACTGGCTGGGGATCGAGGATCGATACTGGCTCTACTTCTCCCTTGCCGTCGTCGTAGCGCATCAGGTGATCGTCGCCGCGATCTTCCGGCTTCAGCTAGTCTACCAGGTTCTGACCCACCTGTTCGGCCGTTGGGACCTCGTCGCGTGGGGTGCCATGTTCGTCCCGCTTCTCGTCCTCCGTCTGATCACCCTCGCGGGATTGGGGCTGTCCAGCGCGGGCACCGTCGATGCACCTGCAGTGGTGACCGTGCTGGTAGCGGTGCTGCTCTTTGCGCCGGCCGCGTACACGCTGTGGTCGGTAGCGCGATGGTTCGGTCTGCGTCGGGCGCTGGGCGGCGATCACTTCCGACGCCGGTACCGTGAGATGCCGCTGGTGACCGAGGGCGCGTTCCGCTACTCTTCGAACGCGATGTACAGCTACGCGTTCCTCCTGCTATGGGCGATCGCGATTCTGACCAGATCACAGGCGGCAATCGCCACTGCCCTTTTCCAGCACGCCTACATCTGGGTCCACTGGTACTGCACGGAGGAGCCGGACATGCGCCTTCTCTACGGCGAAACGCCTGCGAGACGAGAGCCACGGAGCACCGTTGGTTGAACACCGCCGTGCTACCGCAGTCGGTCTACGGCGGCCTGCGCCTCCGGGGTTAGGTCGCCGGCGGCGAACAGATTGTGCTGCTCAGTCGGGTCGCTCTCGTGATCGAACAGGGCGATCAGCTCGTCGGCCTTCTGCACCAGCTTCCATCGGCCGTCCCATGCGCAGTCCCACTCGTTGAGGCCGCAGGAGGCGACGTTTCGGAACGAAGGCGCCGTCGAACGGTCCACGAGGAACGGGCGGAGCGATTGCGCGTCCGAATCGGGCAGCGCGTCCGCACCGGCGTACTCGAGGAAGGTCGGCGCGAGGTCCTGCAGCTGCACGAGCGCATCGTGCGTCCCCTCGGCGACGCCGGGGCCGTTCACGATGAGCGGGATGCCCACCGACGGCTGGAACCATGTGCTCTTGCCCCATCTATCGAGGTCGCCGAGCATCTCTCCGTGGTCGCTTGCGAAGACGACGAGCGTGCGCTCGGTCTCACCGCGCTCTTCGACGAGATCGAGCGTGCGGGCGAGCCACCGGTCTACGTTCTCGCACATCGCCGCGTAGTTGCGTCGGACCTCCTGCATGAGACCGGGATCCACCGTCGTGTTCGCCACCGCCGGCGGAAAAGCTACGTCGCGGTACCATTCACGCATGGATGAGGTCACGTCCTGCGGGTTATGCGGGCCGGTGAAGTTGGCCACGAGGAACCAGGGCCGGTCCGAGTCGAAGGAGCGCAGCACGTCGAGACCGTTCGCCCCAATCCAGTTGTCGCTGTAGGATTCCTCGGGGAGCTCCGTGGGCTCCACGCCAAGCCACTGGTGGCGGGTGCGGAAGTCGTCGGCGTGGAGATCGGCGAGGCCCCGTTCGGCGAGATGACGCATGTAGGGGCCGCACGGCTTGCGGTCGTTCTCAAGGTAGCTCCGCATCGCGTCGAGCTTTCCTTCGCTGTCGAGCCCGTGCGTGAAGCCCCATTCCTCAAGGCAGCGTTTCCCGTCGAGACCCCAGTCGAGCGTATCCTTGTGGAGGTCGAGCTTACCCACCGACCCCACCTGATACCCGGCGTCGCGCAGTCTCGCGTAGACGGTCGGGCGGTCGAGCGGATAGTCGACGCCGTTGTTCGCGACCGGATTGCGGCGGTAGCTCATCCCGCTCGCGAGGCATGCACGCGCCGGCG
>SLST01000166.1 GCA_007130265.1 Spirochaetales bacterium | reverse complement strand
GAGGCTGCATGGGCTGGAGAGCATCCGGCAGCAGTGGCGTTGGCAGGCTGTGGGGGGTGCGGGCGTCGATGAGCGCCGCCGCTGCGGCAGGTCCTATCACCTGGCCGGTCCCCGTTCCAGCCTTTACGATCGCGGACATCCGCCCGCGTCTGCTTTCGAACCATCTCGCAACCGTGGACAGAGTTACCACATCGTGGGTGCCAAAGGCGATCCCGACAAACACAGGGTAGGCGACGAAGAGGTGCCACGGTGCGCTTATCCGTGACATGAGCAGATAGCCGAACGAGAGCGCGATCGCCGCCACGCCCAGGATGCGCCGCGGGCCGGTCGCGTCGGTGAGCCCTCCGAAGATCATCGCACCCAATCCCATGACGAGCGAGGTAAGAGACGACCCAGCCGATATCACTGCGCGCGACCAGCCGAGTTCGGTGTGTAGCACGTCAAAGAACACCCCATAGGTGAAGATGGCTCCCACGATCGTGCCCTGGATTACGAAGCTCGATGCCACGATCGTGTAGCCGTAGTAGGGTCGGCCTTGCGCACCGGTTACAGACCTGCTCATTTTGGGCGCAGTATATCGTGGATGGGAGGGAACCGTCACCGCAACCTCGCGGCGGTCAGCCGCTTCGCCGCAAGGGCTCGGCCGGCGTGAGTAACTGACCCTGCCCACGGCTTCAGCATCGATCGCCGGACGCGAGAGAACACGGACGGTTGGGGGGGCATGGCGGTCCCTTGGGGGTGCACAGCCTCCTCACCTCCAAGTGCATCACCGACCACGCCCGCATCTGGGCAGCATCTCTCCAAGAACCCGCCGGAGATGAGGCATCGTGTCCTGGTCCAACACTTTCGGCACCAGTCCTAACCACGCCTATGCCCGCCTTTGTCGCATCCCGCTCGCTGCGTTGCTGCTCGAGCAGAGCGCTGGGCTCATGCAGATCGCCGCTTTCGTGTCGACCCTCATGATGGTGGGCGTCATCACCTTTCCCGTCGAACAGCAGGTGTTCGGGACGCCCGTGGCCGCTGCAGGGAATGAGCTCGCGTTCCTGTTTGCCCTCGTCGTTGCCGGTGCGATGGCACTCGTCCTGGGAGGAACTCCGCGAAACCTGAATCGGGGCGAACGGGCGTGCGGCGGATCGTAGGACCGGCGATTGCGCTTGCGGCGCTCGGCACGGTGATCGCCTTCGTGATGGGTTCAGCGGCGGCCGGACCGCTCTACGCCGCTCGGCCCAGCTTTCGCGCTGACGCGGCTCGCGCTCAACGTCCCGGCGATCCTGCTGATGAGCTTCATCCTTTCACGGATCATGGGCACCGACAGACTCTCCGGCCTCGCGATCGCAGAATAGGCACGAAGAGGTTGAAAATCTTCTTGCGATATTGTATGTTTGACCAAACAGACATTAATGGAGAGAGTAATGACCGTTGCGGTCCTCGGCACCGGTTGCCCCAAAATGCCGACTGCTGAAAGCGAACACGGATGAAGCGATAGAGAAGCTGCATGCCGAAGGAGCGATCGGCATTGAGGTCGAATAGGTCACCGATCTCGACACGCTCATGGAGATAGGCTTGCTCGTGACACCGGGCGTTGTGATCGACGGCAAGCTCGTTCAGGTGGGCCGACTCCTCTCCGTGCATCATGTCCGTTCGAATACCGTCGAAACAGGGAGGCAGGCGCATGAGCACACATACGGTTACCCCGACTCAACAGGCCGATAACTCCTCCCCGCTCCGGGACTCCGGCGCCCGGCGGCAATCACCGAAGGCGCATGGCCCGGGGCTCGTCCGACGATTCTGGGGAGAGAAGACGAACCGTCTGCTGACCCTCATGGCGGGGGTCTTCCTCGTCGTGTTCTTCGTGCCGTGGTCCGCGCCGCGGGTGTCAGCCGCCGTCAACGAGGCGTTCTTCATGCTCGGCGAGTACGCGCGCGAGCACGTCCTGCTCTGTCTCGTGCCGGCCTTCTTCATCGCCGGCGCGATCACCGTCTTTCTCAACCAGCAGGCGGTGATCAAGTACCTCGGGCCCGCTGCGCCCAAACTCGTGGCTTACAGTGTCGCGTCGGTCTCCGGGACTATTCTAGCGGTCTGCTCGTGCACGGTTCTTCCGCTCTTCAAGGGGATTTACAAGAAGGGAGCAGGGCTTGGCCCCGCGGTGAGCTTCCTCTACTCGGGGCCGGCGATCAACGTGCTCGCGATCATCCTCACCGCGAAGGTGCTTGGCGTACAGCTTGGCGTTGCCCGCGCGGTTGGAGCGATCGTCTTCGCCTTCGTGATCGGGCTGGTGATGCAGCTCATCTTCCTCAAGGAAGACAGGGAACGTACCACGAACGCGGCGATGTTCGAGAGCTTCGACGACGACGAGTCTCGCGGCATCGGAAAGACGGTGATCTCCATGGCTTCGATGATCGGTATACTGGTCTTCCTCAACTGGGCGCCTTCCGGCGGTTCCGTCGGCTGGTGGGATATCTTGTACCAGTGGAGGTGGGCGATCGCCGCGATCTTCGGCGTCATACTCGTCTACGCGCTCGTGCGGTGGTTCACGAAGAGCGAGGTCACCGACTGGGTGAAGGCGACGCGCGACTTCTCGGTGCAGATCCTGCCGCTGCTCTTCGGCGGCGTGCTCGTCGCCGGTTTCCTCCTCGGCCGGCCCGGCCACATGGCGCTTATTCCGGAAAGTTGGATCGCGAGCCTCGTCGGAACCAATTCGGTCGGCAGCAACCTCATGGCCTCGGTGGCCGGCGCGCTCATGTACTTTGCCACGCTCACCGAAGTCCCGATCATGCAGGGCCTCCTCGGCGCCGGCATGAACCAGGGTCCGGCACTCGCGCTGCTGCTCGCCGGACCGTCGCTCTCGTTACCGTCCCTCATGGTGATCGGCGGCGAGCTCGGTGCTAAGAAGACGCTCGTCTACGTAGGCCTCGTTGTCGCTCTCTCGACCGCGGCCGGGATGGTCTACGGGAATCTCATCGCGTGAGGGGAGTGTGGAGCACGAAAAGAACGACGTAGCGATCGTCAGAGCAACGCTTTTATGGTAGTATCATAATGTACATACCATAATGGCTGTTGGAGGCGCCATGACGAACCCTTTCTACCTCCAGGTGATCCCGGACGACCGGCCACTCTGCGACCGTACCGTCGAGCTCCACGAGCTCTCCTCGTTCGCGCAAAGCGGGGCGAACGTAGTTCTCTACTCGCCCAGACGGTACGGAAAGACCTCGCTCGTGCGGCGCGTCCAGCGGGATCTCGCCGCGGCCGGCGCGGTCACGGTTTTCGTTGACTTCTTCGGGGTTTCGTCGGTCGACGAGGTAGCCGCCCGCTTCGCGAACGCGGTCTTCGCGTTCACGCACAGCCGTGAACCGCTCTGGAAGAAGGCGCTCACCACGATACGATCGTTCCGTCCGGTCCTGAAGCCGGACCCCGAGAGCGGGTTCAGCCTGAGCGTGGAGTCGGCCGGGGCGCAGGGGCTTGGCATCGCGCTGCTCGAGGAAACGCTTGACAGCTTTGGCCGGTTCATCGAGCAGGTCGACTCTCCGGTGCACGTTGCGCTCGACGAGTTCCAGGAGATCGTAACGCTTGACCGCGCCCTCGAGGTCGAGGCGGCATTCAGAACGCGTATCCAGAATCACCAAGCCTCGTATTTCTTTGTGGGAAGCCGACGTCGTATTCTGCTTGGCATCTTCACCGACTCACAGCGCCCCTTCTTCCAGACCGCGATCAACTACCCGCTGCCGCGCCTGCCCGAAGACGAGCTTACGGACTTCGTGCGCGCGCAGTTCAGTGGGGCCGGCCGTCGGTGCAGCCGGGCCGCGGCGGCCGAGCTCGTCGCGGCCGCCGCCGCGCACCCCTACTACACTGAGAAGCTCGCCTTCCTCGTCTACGAGCTCAGCCGTACCATAACGGCTGAGGCGATCGCGGACGCGTACGAGCGCCTGCTCGCGACCGAACGCCCTGTCTTCGAGGCGACCGTGCTGAACCTCCCGCCGGGCCAACGCCGTCTTCTGCAGGCGCTCGCGCGCGAACCCACGCCCCATCTGCTCGCTTCCTCCTACGTTGCCGCGCACAACCTGGGCTCAGTAGGAGGTGTTCAGCACGCCTCGCGCAAGCTCGAGGAGCTCGACCTGATCGAGCGCACGCGCGAGGATGACTGGACGGTCGTCGACCCCGCCTTCGCCGAGTGGCTCAACCGCCAGCGCGAGCGGAAGGTCGAGTAACCATGCCGGACCCTGTGGAGGATCTCGTGTGAATAAGCGAATCGTTCGGCTCGTGACTCTCGCCATCGCATCGGGTCTGCTCACCCTTCTCGTGCTTGTCCTGTTCCCGCAGCCGGGTATCGTGGCGACCGCCGGGACGGCAACCACGTTGGTCGTTCTCGCCGGGTTGATCCTTGGCCAAACCTTTCGCCCTGCGGCTGCGCTGCTTGCGGCCGACGAAGCTCAGCCATCGTGGCGACTCGTGATCGCCACCGTGCTCGCCGGGCTGCCGGCGGTGCTCGCATCGGCGACGGTGCGCCCGATCGCGACCGGTGATGCGCAGACGCGTGTGGTCGCGCTGCTCTGGTACGTGGTTCCCATCGTCGCGCTCGTGCTCCTGATTTCTGCCGGACGCCGCACATCCGGCGGCCCCCGCAGCGCGCGAAAGGCGGTGTTCGTCGTCGGCGTCGGGGCTTCCGTCGTCCTGTTCGTCGGCTTTGATCACCGGTACACGGGCGTCCTGTTCGCCGGACTGGAGGGCATGAGCTACACGATAAACTCGCTTTGGGTCGCGGCGATTCTGCTGCTCGTGGTTCGGACCCTGCCCTGCGATGATCGGCAGGACCTGCCGTTACGTTTCGACCGGCGCACGTGGCTCTGGGCGGCGATCGCCCTCGGTGCGATCATCGTGACGATCGTGCCCGCCGGTCTCGCGACCGGATTTCTGCGCTTCTCGCCACGGCTGCCGCGCGACGCTTCAGGCGTGTTCGAGCTCGTCGTGGCGTTTCTCGGTATCTGGCTCACGATCGCAATCCCGGAGGAACTCGTCGCACGGGCGGTGCTGCAGCGCGGCGCGGCTCGGATCGCCGGACGGTGGTGGGTGGGGATGGCCGTGGCGTCGGTCCTCTTCGGGGCGATGCACTGGAACAATGCGGGTCCGGACTATCGCTGGCACTACATAGGCTTCGCCTCGGTCGCGGGGGTCTTCTACGGCGTCGCGTACCTGAAGGGCGGTCTTGGCGCGGCGGTCCTCGCGCACACGGCGGTCGACTGGGTGTGGGCGCTGCTGCTGAAACGGTAGGAGCGCGCAGAGGGCTAGTCGTGCTTCTACGGGCCGGTCTCGAGCGCGTTCGTCTCTCACGCGCGTCGGACAGGGTAGAGGCTCTCGAGCCGCGCGGTCGTGGCGCGGCCGCCGGTCTCGCACAGGCGGAGAACGACCCTGGCAGACGCCTCCGCCCGCTTGATTGCGCTCAGATGCACCCGGGCGTCGCTGACGGTGAACAGCGATGCCTGCGACGGCAGATCTCCCGCATGCGGCCACGAGGCGGTGACGACCGGATCCCGGTTGAACGAGACGGCGTGCCTCCTTCTTCCGCGATTGACTGAAGCCCCGCCCTCGGACCTCCCGCACTAAGGAACTCACGCAACAGATGTTAACTTTTTGTTGACAAAAAGTTGTCTGAAGAGTTACACTGCGTTTGCTGAATCGTTCGACGGACCTCTTCCGTGGGCGCGGTTGACTCGTAGGAGTGAGTTTTTGGCCGACCTGGTAATCGCCGAGAAACGGCGGAAACGATGGATCAACATCAAGGACAATGCGGGGCTCTACCTGTTCGTCCTGCCCGGGATCGTTATCACGTTCGTGTTCCACTACGTACCCATCTACGGGGTTCAGATTGCCTTCCGGAACTTCTCGTTGCGCCGCGGGTTCTGGGGCAGCGAGTGGGTCGGTCTTACGCACTTTCTGAGGTTCTTCAACTCGCCGAACTTCACGATCACCGTATGGAACACCTTTGCCCTCAGTGCGTATTCGCTCGTGGCCGGCTTCCCCATACCGATCATCCTCGCGCTCCTGCTGAACGCATTCAAGCACAAGCGGTACAGGCGCGTTATCCAGACCGTTACCTATGCGCCAAACTTCATCTCCGTCGTTGTGATGAGCG
>SLST01000560.1 GCA_007130265.1 Spirochaetales bacterium | reverse complement strand
GCAGGATCCGGGCGACCCGGTTACGCGCGCGCGACTGCAGGAGATCCGTGCCGTGCAGCTCGGGCGTGTCGACCTGTTCGATCTCCGGCGGAAGCTGCTCCTGCGCGACCCGCAGGTGGCCGAGGTGAGCCCTCCCAAGAGCATGACGATCGGGCTCCCTCGTGCGCTCGAAATGTGGAGCACGCTCCCGTTCTGGCGCGCCTTCTTCGCGGCTCTCGGGTTCCGCACGGTGGTATCCCCGGCAAGCAGTATGCGGGTCTACGAAGAGGGCCTGGCGTCGGTACCGTCCGACACCGTCTGTTTCCCTGCCAAGCTCAGCCATGGCCATCTGAAGGCTCTTGTCGGCCTGACACCCGACAGAATCTTCATGCCCATCATGAACCGCATGATCCCGGAGAATCCTGTGGCATGCAGCAATCACGCCTGTGCCGTCCTCAAAGGGTATCCGGCCGTCCTCAAGATCGCGGACGACCCGGAGCTCCAGGGCATTCCGACCGACACGCCGGTCTTTCACTGGGTCGACCAGCGTGCGAAGATCGAGTCGCTCGTGGAGTGGGCGGCTGCGACATTCGGTCTGCCTCGCCGAGCGGTCGTTCAGGCGGTCGAGGAGGCCGACCGTGTACAGTCCGAACAGGCCGCCGCGCTCCAGAGAGCCGGTCAGGAGCTGCTCGACTCTCTACGCGACGATGAGTACGCCGTCGTCGTTGCCGGCAGGCCGTACCACACCGATCCGCTGGTGAACCACGACCTGCCCGAGCAATTTCTGCGGCGCGGCGTGAAAGTGATACCGCTCGAGGCGCTTCCCGATCTCGACTGTGTTGACCTCACGCCCGTGAGGGCCGAGCTCACCGTCAACTACCACGTGCGCATGTTCGCCGCCGCCCTCGTCACAGCGCACGACCCGCGTCTCGAGTTCGTCCACGTGGTGAGCTTCGGCTGCGGACACGACGCGGTCATAGGCGATGAGGTGTCCAGACTGCTCGCCCACGGCGGAAAGGCGCCGCTCACGCTCAAGGTCGACGAGAGTGACATCACCGGACCGCTCACTATCCGCGTGCAGTCGTTCCTTGAGACGGTCTCCGTCCGCCGCCGACGTCTGGCTCCGAAGCAGGAGATCAGGTTTCCGGCGCCGTACGCCGTGCCCTGGACGAGGAAACACAAGAAGACGCGAACGCTCTTCATCCCGAACGTCAGCGAAGCGTTCTCCGTCATCGCCAGCGCCGCTCTGCGAAACGACGGCTTCTCGACGCGGCCCTTGCCAATGGCCGGTGCGCGAGCGGCTCGTCTCGGAAAGCGGTACGTCCACAACGATATGTGCTATCCGGCGCAGATCAACATCGGTGAGATGCTTGCCGCGCTCGAGGACGGTCTGTGCGACCCGGACCAAAGCGTTCTCGCGCTCGCGAAGAGTCAGTGCGACTGCCGGCTCGCCCAATATGCGATGATGGCCCGCAGTGCGCTCGATGCAGCCGGGTACCCCGAGATTCCCATCATCACGACGGACGAGGACTTCCGTGGGCTTCATCCCGGGTTCAAGATGAGTGCGCTCTTCGAGTACCGTATGCTCTGGGGCCTCGTGATGGTCGACGCGCTCGAGGATCTGCGTCGCAAGAGCCGGCCCTACGAGCGGCATCCGGGCAGTACGGACCAGCTCTTCAACGAGTGTCTCCACGATATCGACGTCGGATTCGACCGGGGAGTAGGCGCCGCGTTCCGGGCATTCAGGACTTCGGTCGACCGGTTCGTGGCCCACGAGCTCGACCGTTCGCGCCGCAGGCCCAGGGTCTTCGTGATCGGAGAGTTTCTGCTGAATTTCCATTCGGAGGCCAACGGCAGAATCGAACGATACCTCGAGCAGAACGGCATGGAGGTCGCAATGCCCGATCTGTTCACCATCATGCACCGCGATATCCTTCTGAAGATCGACCAGCGCGAAAAGTATCATGTCAGCTTCCCCGCCATGGAGATGTTCGTCACGCGCGTAACCGAGCGTTTCATCCGGCACGTGCTGCACCGCGTAGACCAGGAGAAACGTCGGCACCCTCTCTACGAACCAACGCCCTCACTCGCCTCTATGGCCGACCGTGTTCACTCGATGGTCGATCGCACCCTGACAAGTGGGGAAGGCTGGATGATCCCGGCCGAGATCCTCCACCAGTCCGATCAGGGGGTGAGCTCGTTCCTCATTCTGCAGCCGTTCGGGTGCCTGCCCAACCACATCACGGGCAGGGGCCTCGTGAAGGCGATCAAACAGGAGAGACCCGACATCCAGATCCTGCCGCTGGACTACGATCCGGACACGAGTTTCGCGAACGTAGAGAACCGGCTCCAGATGCTGATCATCACCGCGAAGGAGCGACACCGCAGAATGGCGGGGTAGGCGACTCCGACGCCGGGGTGCCCGTCGATTCTCAGTCGTGGGCCGTGCGGTACGGTCGGGGCCGAAGGGGGCCTCTGCCCGACAGTCCCTCGATCACCTTCAGCCAGGCGCCGACGTCGTACCCGTGGTCGGCTTCGAGAAGGCCGACGAGCTCCCGTCGCGCGCTACGCGCGAGGTAGAGTCGGAGTTCTCCCACGTAGCGCGCAAGCTCCTCGTAGCCGGATCGCAACCCGCAGCGCGCCGCGGCGCGCGCGAGACAGAGCCCGAGATAGGCCCACCGTTCGCCTACGTAGTCGGCCGTCGGCCGCGGGTCGGCACCCGAGAGCCGCCGATCCGTGATGAGCGGAGAGAGGAGCGAAGCGGCGACCGCACCGGCCTCAGGCGTCCCGAGGATCTCCGCCGCGTACGCGATGCTGTGGACGTAGGAGAAGCGGTGGTCTGAGACCGACGGGTCGATCGTGATGAGCGCCGCAACCCTCTCGAGTCGTGCGACGAGCCGTGGGTCGAGCGTCCACGCGACGGCGTTGATGAGGTAGACCGGCTCCGGCGCAAAGCCGTGGTCCGGTACGTCGTGCCGGCGCTCGAGCGCTCCGGTGTCCGGCAGCTTGTCGGCCTCGAGAAGCGAGTCGAGCCGCTCGAGAAGCCGGTCGGTGCCGCGTCCATCACCGAGCGCCGCGGCGATACGGTCCACCTGCGAGCGCAGCGACGGGATCGTGATCACGTCCGTTGCGTCGAGCACCGGAGGTGCAGCGTCGGCCCGGGCGAAGACCCTCGCCCACTCGGACGACTCGACCGGCTTGACCGTGAACCGTTCGATGAGCTCGGCGAGGCCCTCGTCGTCGGGGGGCACGCGCTCGTCGAGCGCGCCGTGCGGCAGGTCTCCCGGAAGCAGCGCGCCCATGTTGATGAGCCGGTCCTGCAGCGAGTCGACGTCGATGGTGTCGAATCGAGGCGGAGCTTCCGTGCCCCTTTGGCCGGCTGCCCGGCACGCAACCGCCGCGACCGCGCCGAGACTCATCATGTCCGGCTGCATGCGCGCCATCGCGAGCCCGTCATGGCTGATGGAGTACGCCTTGCCGATCACGACGAGGTTCTCCAGGTCGCGCGGCACGAGCGCGCCGAAGGGAATGCTCACCTCGTAGTTCTCGTGGAAGCTGCGCTCCACGTACCCGCACAGCGCCGCACGGCTCGAGGCGACCCCCTTTATGTCGATGTTCGATTTGCAGCACATCACCGCATCCGGGAACGCCCGCTCCATCATGACATCGTGATAGGTCACACGGGCACGCCCGAGGATGTGGCGCGACTCGCGCAGCGCAAGATAGTGCTGGACGTACCTGCCTTCGCCGGAGACGCCGCTCATCCTACGCCCGGCGACGATGCCGCGCGAGATGTCATGGAAGCTGCGCGTATCGACGACCGACATGTACTGCCGGCTCGCTTCGTCCCTCCCGCGGTGGAACGAGCCGAAGGAGCACCAGTAGGTGATCTCGTCGCGCTCGGCGCCGTAGGTGTAGCCGGCGCCCGCGTAGGCGGCGAGGTCTCCGTCGCCGGACGCGTCTACGAAGGAGTGCGCCTTCATCGCCGCAAGACCGTCCGGCGACGCGTACACGAGGTAGGTGAGCCGCCCGCCGCCGGCGGCGACCCCCACGACCGGCGCGCGGAAGGCGATCTTCGAGCCCGACTCGTCGATCATCTCGAGCAGGGCGAAAGCGACCGGCACCTCACGGGTGCGCACACGCTCCTTGAGCTCCATGTGAAAGCGCCGGAAGAAGGGTGTTCGGCGCCCGTACCAGTACGCCGGGACCCCGCCGATCGTCGAGACTCCGCCCACGTCCGAGTGCTTCTCGAGGCAGAGCGTCTCCACGCCCATTCGGCCCGCCTGGATAGCCGCGCTCGCGCCGGAGGTTCCTCCGCCGGCGACTACCGTGTCGACCGATCCGGTGACCGGAAGAGGGGGCAGATCGACCACGATCCGATCCGCCTTCGGCTCGTCGAAGGACGGGTCGGCGAGCGAGACAGTCTCCGTGAGGCGGTCCTCGGGTGCGCTGCGGGGCTGCAGGAGCACGAGTGCGCCCCGACCGCGGCGCCGCGAGGCGGGGTCGGTCGGCGCGGGAGCATCCACGGCGCAGAGACCTGCCGCGAGGCGCTCCGCAACCGGCACGTAGACCGTTCGGCAGTCGAGGTAGCCGGGTCGTCCGCCGGCAGGGGTGTCCTCCGGGGCGGTCGAGCCGGTCACGCCCTGCGCGCTGAACGGTCCGATCACGTGGAACCCGTCGACCGGTCCGCCGGGGCTCTCCGCGGGCCGGCTCGAGCGCGGCACGCACAGAAGCTCGTCGGCGGCCCGCTCGATCCGAAATCCGGCGTCAGGCTGCGCGCGGTTCCAGGAGGCTATCCGGGCTATGATCGTCCGGCGAAGCGCCGCGCCGGCGGCTGCCGCGTCGTCCGGCGAGCGGAACCGGAACTCCGCGAGGGGACCGCGATGCGTCACGGTGACTCCCGGGGCGAACTCGTCGCGTCGCCACCGGTCCGCGTCGGTGAGGAAGCAGGCACTGTAGTCCACTTCGCCGGAACGGATCGCCGCGAGGCCGCTTGCCCGGGCGAGTGCCGCGTCAACGGTGCAGTCGAGGACCACCGTCGCGGTCGCCGCGGCGCACCCGGGCTTGCCGCCGAAGAGCGCCCCGCCGGCGTGCCCGGCCTCCGCCCCGCCGTCGCCTCCGTGTGATCGGTCCGGGCGCACCAGCAGCCCGACCGGGTGGGCATCGTAGAAGAGACGAACGCCCGCGTCGAGGAGCAGGCCTTCGAGTGCGATCAGCGCCCGTCGCTGATCGAGGAGGATCACTTCATCGCCGGCGAAGTCGACTGCATCGTCGGCGCCCTCGAGCAGCGCCGCGCGCAGCGCCTCCGGCAGCAGGTCGATTTCCGTCGCCGTGAGCCAGGCGCCCATCGACGAGCCGATCTCCGCCGCCGGTGAGGTGGTTCTCATCACGAGGGCGGTGTCGCGACCCGCGGCGGCGGCGGCGAGTGCGGCAGCCGCACCGTGCAGCGTCGGCCCGACGACCAGCACGTCGGTATCCAGAAATCGGTTGATCTCCTGCTCGCTCATGGGCTGTCCGTTCGCACCGACCCGGCGGCCTTGCGGCCGCCGGTGCCTGGGACGCCTACGCGGCGTCGATGATCAGTGAGACGATGGCGAAGACGTCGATGATCCAGAGGGTCAGCGAGATCTCCTTCGCCTTGCCGTTGAAGACCTTGAGCACCGTGTAGCTGAGGAATCCCCAGACGATGCCCTGCGTGATGCTGTAGGTGAGCGGGATGAGGATAAGCGCGAGGAACGCGGGAATCGCGTCCTCGAAGTTGCTCCAGTCGATCTTCATGAGCGGCTTCACCATGAAGATGCCTACGAGTACGAGCACGGGCGCGGTCGCGACCGCAGGGATGAACGAGAGAAGCGGCGAGATGAACATGAACGGCAGGAAGAGGAGGCCCGCCACGACCGCGGTCAGACCGGTTCGTCCGCCTTCCTCGACGCCCGCCGCGCTTTCAATGTACGTCGTCGCGCTCGACGTGCCGAACAGGCCGCTCGCGGTCGTGCCGATCGCGTCGACGAGCAGCGCCCGGCCGACGTTCTGCGGCTCGTTGGTCTTCTCGTCCATGAATCCGCCGACTTCGGCGACGCCGACGAAGGTGGAGATGGAGTCGAACATGTCGGTGAACAGGAGCGCGAAGATGGGCAGGATCATCCCCAGGCTGAGCGCGCCAAGGATGTCGAGCCGGAAGAAGACGTCGAGCTGCG
>SLST01000234.1 GCA_007130265.1 Spirochaetales bacterium | reverse complement strand
CGGCAGCCTATACTCCGGCTATTCACGCTTTCTCCAGCATATTACGTACGTCGTACTGGTATTGGCCCCGTTCCTGCTCGCAACTCTTTCTCGAGCGCGGCCCATTCGCAACAGTTCGGTACTCGAGCTCTCCAGGCGACGCAGACAGGTAGCATAGTGCGCAGGCTTACATTCACCCGAGGCGGTATCGTCCCGCCCGACCGCAAAGGACACACTCGCCGAGCCACTCTGTGGAACGCGGCGATTCCTCGTACGTCGATCGTGCCGCTGCTCCAGCACTCGGGCGAACCGGCGGTCGCTTGCGTGTCGCAGACGGACCGGGTGCGCGAGGGCATGCTCGTGGGCCGGGCAGCAAGCGCTCGCAGCGCCAATGTGCACGCTCCGATCCCGGGCATAGTGCGCGAGATTCGGCGCATCGACCTGCCGGACGGCGTCTCCTGCGACGCCGTTGTTATCGACATGGACGGCGAGTTCGATCTTCTTGGTAAACGCGTGGAGGCGCATGACTGGCAGTCGTACGACCGAAAAGCACTATCGCGTCTCATGGCGGAGCACGGCGTGGTCGACATGGACGGGTCGAGGCTGCCGATTCCTCTCTCGTATGCGAACATGAACCAACGTCGGTGTGACACGCTCATCCTGAACGGGAGCGAGTCGGAACCCTATCTGTCCGGCGACCATCGGACGATGGTCGAGAACGTTTCCGCGGTTCTGACGGGTCTCGAGATCGTCTCCCGGATCACCCGTCCGTCGAAGGTCGTCATTGCCGTCGAGTCGAACAAGACTGATGCAGCCTCCACCCTGCGTGCCGCGGTTCGCGCTTCCGGCCTTGGGTACCAGGTCGTACGGCTGCGCGTGCGGTATCCGCAAGGCGATGAGCGGCAACTCGTCAAGGCGGTTGTCGGCAGGGAGATTCCTTCAGGAGGCAACGCGGCCGACGTGGGATGCATGACACTCGGCGTGACCACGGCGAAGGCCATACACGAGGCAGTCGTCCTCGGGATACCGTTGATCGAGAGGGTCGTGACGGTTGCCGGCGGGGCGATTGCCGAGGAGGCGAACGTCAAGGTCCGTATAGGAACGCCGGTTGGTGACCTGATCGAGGAGTGTGGCGGATTCAAGGAAACCCCGATGAAGGTCGTGGTGGGCGGTCCCATGACCGGGCACACGGTGTCCGACCTTGCCACGCCCATCACGAAAGGGACTCGGGCCGTGCTTGCGCTGACCGCAGGCGAAGTCAGACGCGCTCCGACGGTACCGTGTATCCAGTGCGGCCGCTGTGTCTCCGCCTGTCCGATGGGCCTCAGTCCGACAAGACTGTTCAAGCTCATCGAACACGGAGACCTGCAGAGGGCTGCCTCGGAAGGGCTGCACGATTGCACCGAATGCGGCGCCTGCGGCTACATCTGCCCGTCGCGAATCCCGCTCGTCCGTCGGCTTCGTCGAGCCAAGACTCGACAGCGTAGTGGGAGGTCCGGTGAGTGATCCTCGGCTGACCCTCGTCGCGTCCGATCCGCCTCAGTACCACGATCGATCCTCGACGACCCGAATCATGTGGACCGTCACGCTCTGCCTCTTGCCGGCCGCCGCCTGGGGCGTCTACCTCTACGGGTCGCGTGCCGTTCTCGTCCTCGCGGCCGCCGTCGGGTCGGCCGTCGTTTCCGAGGCGTTTGCTGCGCGGCTCGCGTCCCGCGTGACGCTCGGGGACGGGAGCGCCGTGCTCTGCGGGCTGTTCGTCGGCATGTCGCTCTCCCCTGCCGTCCCTCTGTTCATCCCGGTCGTCGCCTCGGCTTTCGCCATACTCGTGGTCAAGTGGAGTTTTGGAGGGCTCGGAGGCAATTGGATGAACCCGGCGCTCGCCGGGAGGGTCTTTGTCGCCTTCTCGTGGCCAGGCTCCATGGCGACCTGGGCCGCACCGCGTACGCTCGCGCTGGTCGACGGACTCGCCGCGGCAACCCCTCTGAGTCTGGTGAAGGGCGCGGGCCCCGAGCGCGCGCAGGCGCCCATCGCCGTCCTGCGTGAGGCCGGGTATCCGATCTCCGAGATCGATGCCGCCGTGACCAGCTGGCTCAACGTGCATGTGCTCGGTCGGTTGGGCGTGAACCTGCCCGCCGGCTACGTCGATCTGTTCGTCGGGAACGTTGCGGGGAGTATCGGCGAGGCGTCGGCTCTGCTGCTCCTCGCAGGAACCATCTTTCTGTTTGCCAGACGTATCATTACCTGGCACATCCCGGCCGCCTTCTTCGTGACGTTCGCGGTATGCACGAGGGTTTTCGGCGGACTCACGGCCGATCTGGGCCTCTTTGCAGGAGACGTGCTATTCTCTGTTCTCACCGGCGGTTTCATCATTGCGATCTTCTACATGGCGACCGATCCGGTGACGTCCCCGCTGACAGGAGGCGGGATGCTCGTATACGGCAGCGCTGCCGGGATCATCGCTTTCGTGCTGCGAGCGTACGGGCAGTTTCCCGAGTCCGTTGCTCTTGCCATCATCTCCGTGAACTCAATTGTGCCCCTGATCGACCGCCTCTGCACACCAAGGCGGTTCGGGCAAAGAAAGGTGCGTCATGGTTCGTGATCTGACGCGCGGCATCTTCCGCGAGAACGTCGTCTTCGTCACCCTGATCGGCCTCTGTCCGGCACTTGCCGTCACCACGCGCGTGGATAATGCGATTGGTCTTGGTACGGCGCTACTCGTCGTGCTCGTCGCGTCCAACGTGAGCGTATCGCTTCTCGCCACGGTCGTACCGCCTCGCATACAGTACCCGGTCTTCCTCGGCGTCACCGCGCTGTTTGTCACGATCGTCGACCTCACGATGCAGGCCCGTCTCCCCGTTCTCAGCGAGCGTCTTGGGATTTTCGTTCCGCTCATCGTTGTCAACTGCGCAGTCCTGGCGCGTGCCGACGTCTTTGCACGGCAGGTGGTGCCGGTGCGAGCGTTGCTCGACGGCATCGGGTTCGGCGTCGGGTTTCTGCTCAGCCTGACACTCATCGCGCTCGTTCGCGAGGTTGTCGGGTCCGGTACCGTGACGTTCTTTCCGGTCGGAGATTTCGACGGCGTTCTCGTGATTCCACGGATAAGTGAGAGCCCGGCGCACGTGATGGTGCTTGCTCCGGGAGCGCTCCTGACGGTTGGTTACCTGGCCGCTCTCTTTGCGCGATTGCGGCAACGCAGAGACGGCCGAGAGTTCGGTCGTTCCGTCGGCTCGGAGGAACAGGCATGAGTTACGTCGGCATCATTCTGACCTTCGTCCTCGTCAACAACCTTGTTCTCACCTACTTCCTCGGGCTATGCCCGGTGATCGGAGCCTCGCGTCGTGTCGACTCCTCGATCGGCCTCGGCCTCGCGTCGGTCTTTGTCATGGCTACCGGGTCGCTTCTTACCTGGGCGCTACGGACGTGGATACTCGCGCCGCTGGGTCTGCTCTTCCTGCAGACCTTCGTGTTCGTGCTCGCGATTCTCGCGCTCGGCCACTATTTGGAGCGCCTGATCGAAACGGTCGCTCCGGCGCTCCACAGGTCGGTTGGGAAGTACCTGCCAATTGTCTCGACGAATTGTGTGGTGCTTGGTATCGCGCTCATCGCCGCACGAGCCGATTTCGGGCCGCTCGAGAGCCTCGTCGCCGGGGTTTCCGCCGGAGGAGGTATTCTGATCGTCATGGTCGTTATTGCCGCGATTCGCGAGAAGCTCGAAACTGAGGCGGTGCCTCCGGCGC
The DNA here is from genome assembly GCA_007130265.1 of Spirochaetales bacterium. Lineage (GTDB taxonomy): Bacteria > Spirochaetota > Spirochaetia > DSM-27196 > SLST01 > SLST01. The sequence continues at coordinate 2,464 of SLST01000234.1, read as the reverse complement.
TGCGGGGCGTGCCGATCGCGTTCATCACCACTGGTCTGATGGCGCTCGCGATTCTCGCGTTCGACCAGGCCTTTCTCCAGAACCTGGTGGGGTAAGGCATATCTGGCGCGAACTACGGCCCGGGGGATTTACACGCGCGGTCCGCGGAAGTAGAATCGTCCCCACTGTCCGAACCGACCAGGCGGGAAGGTGATGAACGCTGTCAGGCTCATCTTCGGCTCCACCAACAGTCAGCCGGTGGGCGCCACGGATGACGAGATCGAACATGTTTACCAACGCTCCTACAAGCCCTTCCTGCGCGCACTCTACAACGCTCCTCAGATACCGGTGACGCTCCACTACTCGGGGCATTTGCTCCAGTGGCTCGAGCGACATCATTCCGAGTATACCGACGTACTGGCCGAGATGGTTTCCCGCAAGCAGGTCGAGCTCCTTGGAGGCGGGTTCTACGACCCGGTGCTTCCGCTCATCCCGAGACCGGATCGACTGGGCCAGATCGAGAACCTCACGACGTACCTGCGAAAACGATTCGGTCGCCGGCCACGAGGAACCTGGATCACCGAGCATGTCTGGGAACCGACGCTGCCGAGCACGCTGCGTTCGAGCGGTATGGAGTATGCCTTCCTCGACGACTATCACTTCATCGCCGCAGGGCTCGGCGGCTGCGACCTGCTGCGTCCCTGTATCACCGAAGACCAGGGAAAGACGCTTGCCGTCTTTCCGGTCTGCTACGACCTGCGTGAAGTCGCCCGCGTGGGACGTCCGGACGACGTTCTGACCTTCCTGGAGGCCCACGCAACCACAGATCGGAGTGAGGTCCTGGTGCTCCTCGACTCCGGAGAACGGTACGCCGAGCATGGTTGCGACGACGATCAGGGGTCCGAATCGTCGACGCCGTGGCTCGAGCGCTTCGTCGAGTTGCTTCAGGAGCATCACGAATGGATCGACGTGACGCTGCCGTCTGCGTACCTGAAGGAGAGCCGGCCGAGGACACGAGGCTATTTCCCGTCGACGTCGTACGAGGAGATGATGTGCTGGTCGCTCTCACCCGAACGCCAGGAGGCGTACGACGCTCTGCGAAAGCGGTTCGCCGGGGGGCGTAACCGGTTCATCTTTGGAGGGTATTTCCGGCAGTCTCTCACGCGGTACGCCGAAAGCAATCTGATGTACGCGAAGATGCAGTACACTCACGTCCTCGTGAACCAGATCCGCGGCGACAAGTACCGCAAGCAAGCAGCACGTGAGGAGCTCTGGAAGGGCCAGTGCCACACCGCTTACTGGCACGGCCAACACTGCGGAATCTACAGCAACCGCTTGCGCAAACAGGTTTTTCGGTCATTGATCGAGGCTGAGAAGAAGACGCGCGAGCGGGGGATCTTCATCCCGTCGGTTGTCACGGTCGACTTCGACATGGACGGGCTCGACGAGTTCCTGTATCAGGGGCAGGACCTGAACGCGTACGTCCATTCCGAAGGCGGCGTGCTCTTCGAGCTCGACTACCTGCCCACATCGTGGAACTATCTCGACACCCTCGCGCGGCGCCGCGAGAGTTATCATTCGGCGGACGTGGAGGCGAGAGGGTACGACTCGCACATGCGCAGAAGCTTCATGGACCACTTTCTGAGCCCGGATGCAACGGTCGTGGAGTTCGACTCGGCCCGCGCCGAGGAGCAGGGATCGTTCATCGCCGGTCTCTACGATCGAGCGGATGGTAAGCGCGATGCGCACGTCATCATGCTCGCGGCCGCAGGCACGGTGAGTCAGGGCGAATTCGATCGCGCGGCGTCAATCGTCAAGCAGTACCGGTTCAAGCGGAGCGTTGTTGAAGTCGACTACGAGATCACATGTGGTGACGACGGATCTATTGACGCAGTATTCGCCCCCGAGCTCAACTTCGCACTTCTCTCCCAGGATGCGGACAGCCTGCGTCTCTTCAGTCGGCAGGGAAACGCGCAGTGGGTCGAGATTGGGCCGGAGCGTCAAGTCGTCCAGGCGGCCGGATCCGTCCGCCTCAATGATCTGGTGAACGATACGAGTCTGACCGTTAGTCTCAGCGACGAGTGCGAAGTCTGGATTCTGCCCATCGAGACCGTGAGCCTCGGGTGCGAGGGGCTGGAAACGAGGTATCAGGGAACGAGTGTGGTGCCGCGTTTTCAGCTCGCTCTCGAGCCGGGCGCCGCCTTCACCGTAACGGTCTCCATCAAGCTTGATCGACTGTGACGGGGGCTTGCACCGCTCTGGTGCGCCGCTCGTGACACAGGCCTGTGGCTCACCGCGGGGCGGTCAGAAGGTGGTCGAGCCAGGCTCGAACTTCGACGTAGTGGTGCTCGCGCGCGAGCACGAACTCGAGAATCGCCGCCTGCCGTTGCCCGGTGAAGTAGTATGACTGGGCGCGGTAGAAATGTGCGCGGGCGGCGAGATCGGGAGTGAGCGGAAGGGTGAAGTAGTTCTCGAGCTGGACGAT
>SLST01000215.1 GCA_007130265.1 Spirochaetales bacterium | reverse complement strand
GGCGTCGTGCACCTCGTGGTCGATTCGTGCTTCAAGCCGCAGCTCTCGCTCACGGGGTTCCGGATCGAGAGCCGGAATTTCCGGTAGGCCGACGGTTGAACAGGTAGCGCAGCTCACCCTCCTTGGTGAGCGGGATGATGAGATCCCGGTAGAGGTCGAGCACGACCTCGTGGTCGATCCGACGACGTACCGCGGTATTGATCGTCGCCTGGACGTAGTCAACCTTCTGCGAGACCCGCAGCAGAATCCGCTCTTCCACCTCCGGGCGCGTGATGTTCCGCAGGATCGCCTCCCGGTCTCCTGCCGCGAGAAGCCGCGCGAACAGCTCAGACGCACCGCGGTACTTGCTCTCGGCCACGTAAAGCGCTCCGTAGTGCACCCGACGGGCGATCGCCTGGATCGCGAGTACGTCGTGTTCCACGCTCGAGCCGTGCTGGCCGTCGTCTTCCGGTTCCACGTCGCAGAGCCGGGGCAGAAAGGCCAGGTACCCGGAGACGATCTGCGGCGTCACGTTCACCCGGTCTACGTCGTCTATTTCGAGCGGCGTAGGCGAAAGCTGCGCCTCCCGCCGCGGGGGTGGCAGGTCGCGATGCATCGGACGCTCTTCGGGTACGAGGTAGCGGGCGAAGGCCGCGTCCATCTCCTCCTGATAGCGTATCCGCATGTCGAAGAGACTCTTTCCGCCGGCTCCCCGAAAGCCGCTCTCCCCGGGTCGGTACGCGTTCGGGTTTGGGGCGAACTGCGCTCGGTCGATGAGTTTGTGGATGATCGTCTCCTCGAGCCCTTCGAGGTGAGCGGCGATCAGGTTCAGATCAAGGGTGACCATGGCCCGACTGTAGCGGGGAAACCTCTATGCTGCAAATGGTTCGTGCACATCGAGCGGACCTGCCCTATACTATGAAAGGACAAGCTATGGGTGAAAAAGGTAGATACAACGAATTGCCGCGGGGTGGCTACGTCGTCGCGACGTCGGCGGGGTGCATCCAGTTCGGCGCGCCGCCGGAGACGATCAAGGACTCGCTGACGACCGAGGAGGGCGTTCCGGGTATTTTTGTGCTGCCGCGGGAGATGTTCAACTGGAGCAAGGGCATCAACGTCGCGGACATGGAGTTCCCCATCTACTATCACTTCTTCATCCGCGGTCAGCGTCCGCTCATCTGCGGTACCTACGCGCAGGCACGGCTCCTTGCGACCGCGCTTCAGGAGGCGGTGTTCGGTCCGCGCAACTTCGACCTGCGCGACGACTCGATCGACATAGGCGACGACGTGTTCGTGCCGGACATCCGCGGCGAGCTCACCTTCTTCCGCGGCGACCTCAACCTGAAGAGCCTCTTCCGCTACCGGCCCTTCTCGGACGGCAGCATCCGGATCGGCGATGTGACGATCACGATCAACGAGGACGACGACTACGAGGTGCGTGACGGTAAGGAGCACATCGCGACGGTGCCCGGCCGCGTGAGTTACACCGCGCGGTTCGACGTCGGCCAGAGCCTGCCTGAGCCCTTCAAGCCGCCGCGCTTCGGGGTCACCTGCCTGGGCCCCAGTCACGGGTTCGATCCTGCGGACAACACGTCGGGCTTCATTATCTGGCTCAACCACAACGGCATCATGGTCGACCCGCCGGTCAACTCCACCGAGTGGCTGCTCTCGTCGAACGTCAATCCAAAGTTCATAGACAGCATCATCCTCACGCATTGTCACGCTGATCACGACGCCGGCACCTTTCAGAAGATTCTTGAAGAGGGCCGGGTGACGATCCACACGACGAAGACGGTCATGGAGAGCTTCCTGCGCAAGTACTCGGCCTTCTCCGGTGAGTCGCCCGAGCACCTGCGGCGACTCTTCTCCTTCCAACCGATCTACATAGGCCGGCCGCTCACGATTCACGGCGGCGAGTTCGACATCTTCTACGCGCTGCACTCGATTCCCACGATGGGGTTCCGTCTGAGCTTCCAGGGTAAGAGCTTCGTCTATTCGTCGGACCACCAGGCAGACCCTGCGGTCCAGCGAAAGATGCTCGAGCAGGGCAAGATGAGCGAGGAGCGGTTCGAGCAGCTGCAGAACTTCCCGTGGGAGAGCGACGTTATCTATCATGAGTCGGGGATTGCGCCGCTGCACACCCCGCTCGCCTATCTCGCGTCGCTCCCCGAGGACGTCCAGCAACGCATCGTGGTCTACCATATCGCGCAGAAGGACTTCAACAAGATCGGCGACACCTCGCTCCAGCGGGCGACCTTTGGGGTCGAGAACACGCTCTTCTTCCCCACCGAGCCGTCGGTGTACGAGGAGGCGTATCGTGCTCTCGACATCCTGAAACGGCTTGACTTCTTCGAGTCGCTGCCGGTGAAGAAGGTGCAGGAGTTCCTGAGCATCATTGAGCGGCGTCACTTCACCCGCGGTGAAAAGGTGATCGAGGAAGGCACGAAGGGCGACTACTTCTATATCATCGAGTGGGGCAATGCGAGCGTCATGAAGGAGAACCTCGTCCGCGGAAAGCAGCTCGGCGCCTACGAGTACTTCGGCGAGGTCGCGCTTCTGACCGGGAGTACCCGCACGGCCGACATCGTCGCGGATACCGAGCTCGAGACGATCGTCATCCCGCGCGACCGATTCGTGAACTTCGTCTCCGGGACCGAGTTCGGGCGCGTGCTGCAGCGTATCATCGACCGTCGCGACAACCGCACGTGGAACCTCCTCGTCGAGAGCGAGGCATTCGCGCACCTCTCGGACTATCAGCGGATGTGGCTCGAGAGCTACCTCGAGCCGTGCTCATTCCCCGGGTCGACGACGATTCTCGAGGAGGGCGAGCCGTTGCCCGGTCTCTATGTGGTGACCGACGGGCAGGTGGAGGTGTGGAACGGAGACGGACAGAAGCGTACGATCGAGCGGGGCGAGACGATCGGGCTGCTCCACCGGATCATGCGGGGCGAGTCGTCGCAGTACACCTATACCGCCGTCCGGCCCGTGGAAGCGCTCTTCATGAACCGGGATGACGCGCTCGAGCTCATCGACCGGAATCCCGGGCTCGCGATGCGCGTAGGTATCTGAGCAGGTCGGCCGACGGACCGGCTACAAGGGGCGGTGCTGAAACTCCGGGATGTCGAGGTACTCGACCGCCTCAGTCGCGTACTCGAGGAGCGTTCGGATTCCGTCTTCGACCGTGCGACCCTTCAGCAGCCGTTCTTCGTCTAACCTGGAGTAACCGAGTTCGGCCTCCGGATTCTGGCAGAGCAGTCCGTCACCGTCGATGTCCGCGATGAGCTCCTTGGCGAACCGACGCAGCTTCCGGAAGAACCGGTCGATCTCGACCAGGACTGCGTGGCGCATCTCCACCTTGCGCTTCAGAATATCCGCCTCATACTGCTTGGTGTACGACCCTGAGGCGATGCGGTCGGCTTCCGTGCGGTAATTCTTCAGGCTGCGCGAGACCTGGTGCAGAAGATCGTAGAACGAGTCGCGCTCGACCGAGTACTTCACGTCGAGCCGCATCCTGCGGCTTGTGAACATGCCCAGGAACTCCCGCTCGAAGTAGTCCATGTACAGAATCGCAGCCCGTATGTCTCGCTCGAGGTGCTGGGCCTTCTTGAGAAGGTTCGGGTGCTCCTGGTAGATCCGGTTGAGAAGGGGAAACTGCTCCTGCGGCGCCTCTTCGGCGGCTTCCGGCGCGGCTTCCTCGTCGAACAGCGAGTCGAGCTGCATCTGTTCCTGTTCCAGCTTGCCGAGCTCTCCGGCAATCGAGCTCTGCTGAAACGGGTTCCGCGTCGTCTTGAGCTTTCCCTGCAGCGTCTCGATGTTTCGGCGCACCTGTTTGCGCCGAGACCCCGAATCATCCCTGTAGTCTTCCATTCCAAGCCCATTATACCAAGGCTCGGGGCAAAAAGGTACGGCTTTTCACGCTCCTCAGGCGGGTCTTCAGTACCTCCCGTCCGACCCGATGCGGAACGCGGCCTCGTTCCACAGGAGCTCCTTCCTGAATCCGCGGGTGTTCGTGTCGCGGTCGATCAACAGGAACTCAGTTCCAAGCATCTGCGCGTAGATCTCGAGCATCTCGGTCGTCACGCTCGTGCTGAAGCCCGTGTGATGCGCCCCACCGGCGAGTATCCAGCATCCGGCCGCCTCTTTCAGCGACGGCAGCGCCTTCCAGACGACTCGTGCGACCGGAAGGTGCGGCAAATCGTGAGGCGGCGTGACCACCTCTACCTCGTTGACGATGATGCGGAACCGGTACCCCAGGTCGACGAGCGTGGCGTTCAGGGCCGGCGCCGGACCGACGTCGAACACGAGGCGAACCGGGTCGGCCTTGCCTCCGATCGACAGCGGATGGATCTCCAGTCGTGCCTTCCCGGAGCTGATCGACGGGCAGACTTCGAGCATATGTGCGCCGAGTACGAGGGGATTGGCCGGGTCGAGGTGGTAGGTGTAGTCCTCCATGAAGGATGTTCCGCCGGGGAGACCCTCGCCCATGACCTTCATCGTTCTCACGAGCGCAGCGGTCTTCCAGTCGCCTTCCGCGCCGAATCCGTAGCCGTCGGCCATCAGCCGCTGGACCGCGAGACCGGGGAGCTGGGGCAGGCCGTGCAGGTCTTCGAACGTCGTGGTGAACGCCCGGTAACCGCCGGCCTCGAGAAAGACCCGCATGCCGAGCTCGATCCGCGCCTGTGCGAACAGTGAATCGCGCATCTCGCCTTCCTTACGAAGGGCCCCGGCAAGTTCGTACTCCGACTCGTATTCGTCGGCGAGTCGACCGACATCGGCGTCGGCGACCTCCTGAACCGCTGCGACGAGATCTCCGACGCCGTAGCCGTTGACCTCGTAGCCGAACCGGGCCTGCGCGGCGACCTTGTCTCCTTCGGTGACGGCGACCTGCCGCATGTTGTCGCCGAAACGGGCGACCTTCATCGTGCGAGTCTCTTGTAGACCCCTCGCGGCGCGGGCCCACGTTCCGAGTTCGGCGAGGACCTGCGAATCCTCCCAGTGTCCGACCACGACCGTGCGCCGGAGATTCAGCCGCGACGCTATGAACCCGAACTCGCGCCCGCCGTGCGCCGACTGGTTCAGATTCATGAAGTCCATGTCGATCGTGTCCCAGGGTATGTCGCGGTTATGCTGCGTGTGGAAGTGTACGAACGGCTTCTCGAGCGTGAGAAGGCCTGAAATCCACATTTTCGCGGGAGAGAACGTGTGCATCCAGAGCACAAGACCGATACACGACTCGTCGTCGTTCGCCTTGCGGCAGATCGCGCGGATCTCCTGCGCAGTGGTTACGACCGGACCGCAGGCAACCTTGACCGGGATGCTGTCCGCCGCATCGAGCTCCTGCGCGATGCGGCGCGCGTCGTCGGCGACGGCCTTCAGCGTTTCCTCACCGTAGAGATGCTGACTTCCGGTTACAAACCAGAGCTGTTCGATCTTCGTGTCCGCCATAGCGCCTCCATCGGCAGACTACGACGGTGACGGTGCTCCGTCAAGAAGCCGCCGTTCTACTCGTGCGGCGTATCCGGGTCGTGGACGTGGCCGTGCTCGATCTCCTCGCTGTTTGCTTCCCGAACGTCGTTGACCGTCACGTCGAAGTGCAACGTCTGTCCGGCGAGCGGATGGTTGGCGTCGAGCTTGACTTCCTCGTCTCCGACGTCGACGAGCGTGACGACCTGCTGGTTGCCTTCCTTGTCCTGCGCTGCAAACTGCATGCCCGACATCAGCTCACCCTCCGGCATGTTGGACCGGGGGACGGTGAAGACCAGCTGGTCGTGACGGCTACCGTACCCCTTCTCCGGCGATACCGTTGCCTGCACCGAATCTCCGGACTCCTTCCCCTCGAGCGCCTCCTCGAGCCCATCTACGATGTTCTGATGTCCGTGAAGATACGAGAAATCTCCGTTTGCTTCAGAAGTATCGAGAACCTGGCCTTCGTCGTCCTTCAACGTGTACGCGATGGTCACGACTCTGTCCTGCGTGATCTGCATGGAGCCTCCTCACCACAACCTACTATCACCGTGTGACGGGAGCAAGGCGGGGCGGCCTGCGACCGGCAATCGATCGGCGCCCCGAGGTTGCCGGTCGGCAAAAGAGTCAAAAAAGCTTTCCAGAATGTCCAACTTCCACTATGATGGCGTGCATGAAAGAAATGATGCGCCATGGGCCGGGGCGAATCTACCTGATCTCGCTTCTGTTGTCGATCGTCGT
>SLST01000017.1 GCA_007130265.1 Spirochaetales bacterium | reverse complement strand
TCCTTGATCCGGCGCTGCTGCGCCCGGGACGGTTCGACCGTCAGATCACGATACCCATGCCCGCGAAGGAGGAGCGCGCCGACATCCTGCGCGTTCACGCGCAGAAGAAGCCGATGGATCCGTCGGTCGATCTGGACAGGGTGGCGAACCAGACGATCGGTTTCAGCGGCGCGGAGCTTCAGAACCTCCTGAACGAGGCGGCGCTCCAGGCCGCGCGACGGCGCTCCAAAGTCATTCAGGAGCAGGATATCGACATGGCGCGTGACCGCCTCCTGATGGGCCTCGAGCGCAAGTCGATCAGGATGAGCGAGCGCGAGCGGAAGATCACCGCCTACCACGAGTCGGGACACGCGATCACCGCGGCGCTCCTGCCGTACATGGACCCGGTCACGAAGGTCAGCATCGTGCCGCGTGGCCAGGCGCTCGGTGTCACGCAGATCGAACAGGCCGAGGAGCGGTACAACTACAGCCGCGAGTACCTGGAAAACATGCTCTGCATGATGCTCGGAGGGCGTGCCGCCGAGATGCTCACTTTTCAGTCCATGACCAGCGGCGCGGCGGATGATCTCAAGCGCGCGGCCGAGATGGCCAGGCAGATGGTTGCGATGTGGGGAATGAGCGACAAGCTTGCCCACATAGCCCTCGGCGAGGGCGACCGCAACGTCTTCCTCGGCGAGCAGCTCAGCCGGCAGCGAAGCTATAGCGAAGAGACGGCGCGCGAGATCGACGAGGAGATCAAGGCAATCCTGCGTAACGCGTTCTCTCGCGCGCAGGAGCTGCTGACCGAGCACCGGAAGGCCCTCGATGCGCTCGCTGAAATGCTCCTCAAGCAGGAGCAGGTGAGCGGCGAGAAGGTGAAGGAGCTCGTCGGCGTCTCGGACGGGGACAGCACGTCGGAGGAGGAGAACACAGAGGATGAGTGATCAGAGCGTCGAGAACGTCATCATCGTCGGGTCGGGCCCGGCGGCACACACCGCCGCGGTCTACACCGGCAGAGCAGAGCTCAGACCGTTGCTTTTTGAAGGATTCATGGCCGGCGGCGTCGCGGCCGGAGGGCAGCTCACCACCACCACCGAGGTCGAGAACTACCCGGGCTTTCCCGACGGCATCTCGGGTCCGGAGCTGATGGATCGCATGCGGGCGCAGTCGCTCGCGTGCGGCGCCCGCATCAAGACCGAGACCGTCGAGCGCGTTGATCTGTCCGTTCGGCCGTTTGTGGTGTACACCGCGACCGGCGAGTACTCGTCCGAATCGCTGATCATCGCTACCGGAGCGACGGCGAAACGGCTCGCGCTCCCCGGTGAAGAGAGCTACTGGCAGAAGGGCATCTCCGCATGCGCAGTGTGCGACGGTGCCCTGCCGATCTTCCGGAACAAGCCGCTCATCGTGATTGGGGGCGGTGACTCCGCCTGCGAGGAGGCGAGCTACCTCAGCAAGTACGGGTCGACGGTCACCTTGCTCGTGCGGCGCGATGTCCTGCGCGCCTCGAAGGCGATGCAGCACCGGGTGCTCAACGACCCGAAGATCACGATTCTCTGGAACACCGAGGCCGAAGAGGCCGTCGGAGAGGCGGCGCTCACCGGCGTGCGGGTGCGGAACAACAGGACCGGCGACGAACAGGTGCTCGAGGCGAGCGGGCTCTTCTACGCGATCGGACATCAGCCCAATACCGAGTTCCTCGAATCACAACTTCCGACCGATGAAACCGGCTACGTGATCACGGAGTCCGATTCCACCCGAACGAGCGTAGCAGGGGTGTTCGCCTGCGGCGATGTCAAAGACAAGGTCTTTCGCCAGGCGGTGACCGCGGCGGGTTCAGGCTGTATGGCAGCGCTCGAGGCGGAGCACTACCTCGTTGACCTGAAATCGGTTCAGCGGGATACGGTTTCCCAGATAGAGGGCAAAACGTAGCGCATGGCATCGCTGTCGCTCCTCGTACCTGAAGGCGGCGAGAGGGCCGAGCGCAACCGCCTGAGTCCGGAGACCGTTCACGATCTCGAGCTCTCCGCACTCGCGCGTGGAATGTCTCATCACGGCATCAGCGAATCCGCGATGCTGCGCCTGCTCTGCGAGCTGCCGCAGAGCCCGGAGGAAATCCGCTACCGTCAGGAGACGGTCCGCTGTCTCTGGGAAGACGCGCACCTCTGTGACGAGATGGAGGCTCTGGTGCGGACGATGCAGGAGCTCACGGTCTTCTCCCATAGTGGTCGCGAGACGGAGCGCCCGCTTCTCGAGGCGGTGTGGCGGCTCGGGGAGCTCGAGCTCTACGTCGGGCTCGTGTGTCGCATGATCGATATGCTCGAGCGCCTCGCGCGTCGCTCGGCGGGACTCGAGCGGTTACTCGCGGAGCTCCGGCTTCGTCGGGAGGAGCCTGCCTTCGAAGAGCTGCGGAGCGAGCTTCCTCGACTACGATCCGGTATCAAGCTCCATCAGAGCGTCACGATCGGCGTGAACCTGGACGACAGGCTTCGTCCCGTCCAGGCCGCGCTGCTTGCGATAAACGACAAACGCTTCCGGCAGAGCCACTTCCTGGGGGGCTTCTTCGGCAAGGCGATAGGGGATCCGTACGTGACTCGTACGTCGCTGGCGAAGACGCCGGGTCCCGATATACCGCTCGGTGAGGCCGCCGAGCGCCTGCCGCTCGCCCCGCTGTTCGAGGAGCTCGACTCGGTCCTGAAGTCGATGCTGCGACCGCTCGTGCGGAAACTCCGCGACTACGTCGGCGTGAACACCGACATCTTCCGCCGGCTCTTTCCGGAGGTCGCCGCATTTCTCGGTGCGGTCCGGTACCTGCGTACGCTCGCCCATGCGGGCTACCCCGTCAGCTTCCCCACGGTACTCGAACCGCAGACGCGCATCACGCGCTACACCGGGCTGTACAATGTGCGGCTCGCCTCACACTGGCTTACCCGTTCGGGGGCGGGGCGCATGGTGGGTAACGACGTCGCGCTCGACGACGCGGCGAGACTGTTCGTCCTGACCGGGCCAAATGGGGGAGGCAAGACCACCTACACGCAGGCGATCGGGATAGCCACGGTATTTGCGCAGGCAGGCCTGCCGGTTCCCGCAGAGCGCGGTGAGGTGGCGCCGGTTGATGCGATGTACACCCATTTTCCCGCTGAGGAAGAGTTTGACGATGAGCTCGGGCGGTTTGAGGATGAAGCGCGTCGGATCTCCGAGCTGTTCGACCGGGTGACGCCCCGCAGCCTCGTGCTGATGAACGAACCTCTGGCGAGCACTGCGCCGCGCGAGGCCGAGCGAATCGCGGAATCGGTCCTGTCCGGCCTGAGCATGGCCGGCGTCCGCGGCGTACTCACGACGCATCTTCACGAGCTCGCCCGCGGCGCCGACCGGATCAACGCAGACCCGACCTCACGAAGCAGGGTGGGGACTCTCAACGCCGGCGTCCAGGTTCACAACGGACGGGCGACCCGGACCTATGAGATCAAGCCCGGCCCCCCATCCGGTTCGAGCTTTGCCGACGATGTCGCACGACGGTATCGAATCGATGCGGACTCGATTCCCAACCGGATCAGGGACGCTACCTGAGCGCATGGTCGCCGCGGTTCCGGTCTTCTCATCTCGCGCGGGCGCTTACCAGGGCGAAATCCGCGGTACGCTCCCTGGTATCCACGGACTGCACCTTCACACGCACGCGATCGCCGAGCCGGAAGACGGTTCCACTCTTCGATCCGACAAGCCGGTAAGCGCTGCGGTCGAGCTCAAACCGTTCCCTCCCAAGCTTCGAGATATGTACGAGCCCTTCGATCAGGTAGCGTTCGATCTCCACGAAGAGCCCAATCGACGCAACCCCCGACACGACGCCGTCGTATTCCCTGCCTATCTTCGTCGTGAGGAACTCGAGAGCCTTGAGTCGGCTATACTCGCGCTCAGCGTCGGCAGCTAGCCGCTCGCGCTCACTCGCGTGCGTGCACGTCTTCTCGAGGAACCGGTCGAGCCCTGCGCCCCCGCCGCGTGCCCTTCCCCGCCGCCGTTCCCGCCCTCCCGTCCCTCCGCCGCTTCGTCCGGCGCGGGTCAGCGTACGCTTCAGCAGTCGGTGGACCACCAGGTCGGGATACCGGCGGATGGGCGAGGTGAAGTGGGTGTACGCGGACATTGCGAGACCAAAATGCCCCCGGTTCTCGGTCGAGTAGACAGCCTTCTTCAGCGCCTTCATCGCGACGCTTTCAATGAGATCGCGAAACTCGAAGTTCTGTATGAACGAAAGGATCTGCCGGTAGTCCTTGGCCTCCGCCTTGCCTCCGGCCTTGTAGGGAACACCGAGTTCCTGGAGCGTCCTGACGAGCGACTCGATGTCGCTCTCGCGCGGCTCGTCATGCACGCGATACACGCCGGGGACGGCTTTCTGGCCTTCCAGGTGCTCGGCTACCAGCCGGTTCGCGAGCAGCATGCATTCCTCGACCATGCGGTTTGCGTCGAGTCGCTCGCTCGGACGCACGGAGATGGGAACCCCGTCGTCGTCGAGTTTGATCTGCGGGGTCGGAAGATCGAGGTCGACACTCCCAGCTTCCTCTCGCCGGCGCCGCAGGGTCTGCGTGACCAGGTGCAGCAGATGGATATGCCCGGCGAGGGCGTCGTCGCCACCGTGGATGATCGCCTCGGCCTCCTCGTAGGTAAACCGACGTCGGCTCTTGATGACCGACTCGCACATATCTACGTCGTGTACCGTGCCGCGACCGTCGAGTACGGCGATCACGCTCATCGTCAGACGCGGCTCTCCCGGCACGAGGCTGCACAGCCCGTTCGACAGCGCCTCCGGTAGCATTGGTAGCACCGTGTCGACGAGATAGACCGACGTGCCGCGCTGCCACGCCTCTTTGTCGATCGGGTCATCGGGTTCGACGAACGAGCTCACATCCGCGATGTGCACACCCAGCTCGAAGAGTCCGTTCTCAAGCTGACGAATGGACATCGCATCGTCGAAATCTTTGGCCGTGTCCGGGTCGATCGTGAAGCAGACCGTGTCTCGCAGATCGCGACGGCCGTCGATCGCGTCACCGATCTTCGGCATGCGTAGCTTCTGCGCGTGCTTGTCGACCGGTTTCGGGAAGTCCAGCGGGATGTTCCGCGAGAGCGCGATGAGCCGCAGCTCGAGTTCGCTGTCGCCACGCCGCGAAACAAGCTCAAGCGGACGGCCGATCGGGTGCTCGGCACCGGCCGGCCAGTCGACGAACGCTGCGCTCACGACGTCTCCGTCCTCGAACGCGGAATCCGGCAGTACGAGCGCCTTTGGCGATCGGTTCGCCTGCGGGTAGAGCCGAACCTCGGCACCGTGACTGCGGACCCGCCCGACAATCGGGTCATCGTTTCGCTGGATCACCTTCACGATCCGTCCGGCGGGCTTGTCCGGCGCGGAGTCCGGGAAGATCTCGACTTCCACTTCATCGCCTGAGAGCGCATGGTCGAGGTGGTCGAACGGTACGAGCACGCTCCTGCCGTCTGAGGCGCCCACAAACCCGAATCCACGCGCCGTAAGTGTCAATCGGCCTTTCATCTTCTCACAGTAGACCTTTGACCACGGTGTGTCCATGGACGGCCTGCCATCGACGGTTTGTGGCTTGCCGCTGCGTCAGGAAATGGCTCAAGACGAGACGCCGGGATTTCGACATACTAAGAGTACGAGTAGCAGGGAGGCTCTATGAAGCGGGCTGTAGTGATTGTTGTGTGTCTGCTCCTGGCGAAGGTCGCGTTCTCTCAGGAGCCGGATCTTCCGGGAACCTGGCACCTCTACCGAGTGGATACCATCGGCTCGTTCTCCCTCAACGAGTTCCGTACCGGCGCTCACACCCGCAGCTTCATCGATGCGACCCTCGAGCTGGATGCCGACGGCTTCGTCGCGTCGGACTCTCCCTCACTCAGATTCATCTCATGGCGCATCGAAGAGAACGGGTTTCTCGCGTTCGAGACTCCCTCCGGAAACGCCTTCTACCGAATCCGTGATCTCACGCCGGATGTGCTCTTGCTCGTCAGCGTAGTCGTCACCGAGCGTAACGCGATCGTGACCCAGATCGAGGCCAACCAGAACGCGAATCTTCTGCTGGTGCGCGCGAACTAGTGTTCCGTCCGTCAAGTAACATGAATTATCCCTGTTTGGTCTGAGCCTGAGCCAATGCTTCTCGAGCCGACTCGATCTTGCGCAAAATCTCCTCGCCTTTGGCGTTCCACACGTAGG
>SLST01000446.1 GCA_007130265.1 Spirochaetales bacterium | reverse complement strand
GTAATCCTGCTCTCCTCCCGGCCTGACCACCCTCGCGCGGCGGCTTGCCGACGAGTTCTATGGCGCCGCAGATCGGCTCGGCCATCTGCACGTGCGCCTCTTTCCCCACGTCAGAGAGATGCTCGATGCGATCGCCGCCGCCGGGATTCCGATGGGGATAGTGACCAACAATCGCGGGACAACGGTGCGCCGGCTGCTTGCCCATCTCGGGCTTACCGGCCATTTTCGGACCGTCGTTGCGGAAGAAGACGTTGCACAGACGAAGCCCCACCCGGAAGGCGTGCTCGCGGCCGTAGCGGCACTTGGCGTTCGCGTGGGGCACACCGTGTACGTCGGCGATTCGCTGACCGACGAGCAGGCGGCGGTCAGCGCCGGATGCTCGGCGGTCGGGGCGGGATGGCCCCGCGAGTCGATCGTCCACTCCGGGATGAATACGTTCACCGTCGTCTGCGAGCAGCCGGCGGAACTGGCCGAAGCCGTCCTTGCGCGCACAGGAAGCGCGGGTGCGATCGGGCCGGGAGGAGAGCAAGGTTTCCATGGGTGACAGTTTTCTCGTTGTATGTCTCAATCCGACGCTTCAGATGACGTTTCGACTCGATGCGCTCGCTCCGGGACAGGTAAACCGGGTGCGCTCGCACCGACTCGATCTGGCCGGGAAAGGCGCGAACACCGCAAGGGTACTCCGGCAGCTTGGAGAGGACGCGGTTCACCTCACTCAGGCGGGAGGGCGGCACCTCGAGACATTCCTGAAGCTCGCCGCAGAGGACGGTATCACGATGCGTCATGTGGTAGGCGAGATCGAGATCCGACACTGTTACACGCTGCTCGACGCGACGGCCCATACGACGACCGAGATCGTCGAGCCCGGCTGCGAGGCTTCCCCGGGCCTCGAGGAAGCCGTTCGCGACGAGTACTCGACGCTCCTTGCGCCGACGCACACGGTGATCATCAGCGGGTCAAAGGCACCCGGCTTCAGCGATGCGCTCTACCCGTGGATGGTCGAGGCGGCGCACTCACGCGGGATTCGCGTTGTGCTCGATATCCGGGGAGACGATCTGGTGAACGCCCTGCCGCACCGCCCGAGCGTGGTCAAGATCAACGTCAACGAGTTCAGCTCGACATTCCTCGCGGAACCCATCCCCGAGGAGACCGACCCGCAGCGCATGCCGTCCGAACTGACCGAACGGATGCTCGCCATAGAGGATGGGGGGTGCCGGGTCGTACTGACAAACGGCGCGAAGCCGGTGATGTACGTAGAGGAGGGTCGGATCGAGACGATCGCTCCCGCGCACGTCGAGCCGGTGAACGCGATCGGAAGCGGCGATGCGGTCACGGCCGGGCTCGCCGCCGGTCTGCGCCGCGGGCTGCCGCTGCGCGAGGCGATCGAGCTTGGTCTCGACTGTGCGCGGCGGAACGTCACGCTCGAAAAGCCCGGCACGATCGAGTGACGCCGGACCGGTAAGCCGGCCGGACGCTACCGTTCGACGTCGACCCAGCGGCCCTCCGCCGCGGCTTCGATCGCCGCGTAGGTGAGGGCGATGCTGCCGACGTTCGCTTCCCCGCTCGTCGACGGCGCTTCGCCGGTTCGTACCGCGTTCACGAACGCAGTCAGGCTACCGGTGCGGTCTACGGCGTCCAGACGCGGGAGCCCGACCGGTCTCTCGCGCCCGTCGGCCTCGCGAACCCAGAGTCGGTCCGCCTTGCCGGTCTCATCGTCACGACTCACGAAACGCAGTTCGCCGCGTTCGAACTCAAGCCGCCACTCTCCGGACCACGGCGTCGCCGGCGTCTGACTCACCCAGCTGCCGCGGTAGGTTACCACCACGTCATTGTCCATCTCGACGACGGCCTCAGCAGCGGCGTGGTCGCTGAAGTGGCTCCAGGGTGGGTTGAACGAGTGGCATCGAATTCTTCGGGCGTCTGCGTCCGCGATCATCCGCATGAGGTCGAAGTGGTGGATCGCCATGTCGGCCAGAAGCGGGTGCGGGAGCGCGTAGTGGCGCGTGCGGCGCTCGTCGTAGGCGGTGTTGTTTTTGCGGAAGTCGACGTGCACGACGCCGAGTCTGCCGAGCCGGCCCGATGTAACGATCTGTCGTACCGCGATCGGCGCCGGGAAGAAGCGGTAGTTCTGGCTGATCATCAGGATCCGATTCGCATTCGCAGCCGCGTCGACGAGTGTTCGGGCTTCCGCAACCGAGGGGGCAAAGGGCTTCTCCATCAGCACGTGTCGTCCCGCCGCGAGGGCCGCGCCGGCCGCCGGGACGTGGCCGGGCAGCGACGCGGTGACGAGTACCGCGTCCGATTCGGTCGCCTCGAGCGCCGACTTGACGTCTTCGTGGCAGAGGCCGGCGTCTATCCCGAACTCGGTGCATGCGGTCTCCAGCGCCTGTTCGTTCGAGTCGACGAACCCGACGATGGCGACATCGCGAAATCCCTGGATCCGCCTGCGGTACCAGTCACGGCCCCAGCCGCCAAGGCCAACCTGGATCACCTTCAGGGGAGACGCCGACGGTGCTTTCTGTGTGGGTGTCATGGTTATCCTTCGTATTCGAGGTATTTCGGCGCCTGCGCGGGAATGTCCGCGTAGACGCCGCGAAGGCGCGGGGGAAGGGTCCGCGCCATTTCGTACATCATCTCGTCGGTGATTTCGCGGAGAACCGCCGCGCTGCGCTCGGTCTCCTTCGCCACACGGACGCGAAACGGCCGTCCTACGCGGAAGGTCACCTGCGACCGTCGCAGACGCGCGAGGCTCGAGAGCGCGTCCCTCATTCCCCAGTGCACCATCGGGTAGACGGGGACCGGGCGTCGTGAGGCTATGAGGGCGATGCCCGGGTGCGCCTGACGCAGCGCCCCGGTCCGGCTTCTCGTTCCCTCCGGGGCGATGCCCAGGAAGTGCCGGCGATCGAGCGCGTCGAACGCGGCGCGCAGCGCCGAGCGGTCCAGGCGCCCCCGCGCCACGGGGATGATACCCCACAGCTCCATGATGAAGCGGGTAGGCCAGCGGCGCCACAGCTCGCGCTTGCCAAGCGCGGTGGCCTTGCGCGGCTGGATGAAGACGTAGTAGGCCGGGCCCTCGAGGTTGGTCGTGTGGTTGGACATGAGGATGGCCGGGCCTCTCCGCGGCAGCCGTCTGAGCTCCCGGACGTCCATGCGTGCGAGGAGGCGGAAGACCATGCGAACGGCCGCGTTTACGATGCGTTCGGTGTACGTCACTGACTCCATCGTACGGGTTGCCAGGCACGGTTGCAAGCGCCTGCCGCACGTCCTACAATCGCCGCGGAGAGCGCATGAAATACGAACTGCAGACCATTCCCGTCTGGAAGGCGTTCGAGGCGGAGCCCGAATGCGCGCTCTGCCTGCTCGAGCAGGAGAGCGAGCAGCGCAATGTCACATTCTTCCTGGGCAACTCGATCATGACGCCCGAGATTCGGGTCAAGCTGAATGAGCGCGGGTTCTGCCGCAGGCACTTCCACCTGCTTCTCGCCGGTGAGGGCAAGCTCGGGTACTCGCTTGCGCTCGGCACGCACCTGGAGACGATCGAGAAGCGCCTGGCGAAGATGGAGCGTCGGATAGCGCGAGCCGGGCGGTCGGCCGGAAAGGCGGTCGGCAGCGTCGCCGAAGAGCTGCGCCGTCACGAGTCAGACTGCCTGATGTGCGAGCGCATCCGGTTCAACGTGTTGAACTTTGCCTATACCGTGGCGAAGCTCTATCTCGATGAGCCCGAGTTCGCTGATGCGCTTCGCGCCTCGAACGGCTTCTGTCTTCCGCACCTCGCTGGCGTCCTCGAGATGGGAGCTGAGGTGATTCCGGCGAAGCGGCAGTCCGAATGGAACGCGCTGATATTCGAGATCGAGTCACGCACGATCGGGCAACTGCGGACGCACCTCGAAGAGTTCACCTGGCAGTTCGACTACCAGACCGACAAAAAGACCCCGCCGCATGCCCGGGACGCGGTTCAGCGCGCTGTAGAGCGCCTGGCAGGGTACGGCCCGCGCTGAGGCCGCCCGGGCGTGCAGACCACTACTCCGCTTCGGGATCGATCCTGATGTCCATCTGGTGGCCGTTCACCGTAACCGACGCGCGGATGCCGTCGGTCGCCGCCATCTGCTCGGCCCCGATCCGGAATGCAATCGTCTCAACGACGCCGCCGGTCATCGTGAAGTCGACATCCGCGGCCTCTTCGGTGGACTTCACCGTTCCCGAGATCGTCTGGTAGTCGGTATCGAGTTCCGATACGTCAAACTCTTCGAAGACGATGGCCTCGTTCTCCATATCCAGGCTCAGCCCGGGAAGCGGCTGGCCGAACTGCGCCGCCATGGACCCGACGTACGCGCCGCCGAAGGCAACCATGAACGCCTCTTCCGCCTGGGACTCGGTGACCTCGGCGCCGACCGCGACTGGTTGATCCGCGCGATCGCATGCGGCAAGAAGGACAAGAAGGAGAACGGCGAGAAACGCGCCCGTGACGGCGCGCCATGCGTGTGTTTTCATTGGCCCTCATCATCGCACCTTGTCCTGTTTCGTACAAGGGCATCCACACCGAGCCGATTTCGTGATACGATGAGTCATGGTAACAACTGCGACACTGCCAAAGGTCGAGCTCGCACGTACCGGCAAACAGCTCAGCCGCCTTGCATTGGGCGGATTCCACCAGCTCGAGATATCGACAGAGATCGTCGAGCGTGTCGTGGACCGCTATCTCGAATACGGCGGCAATTACATCGAGACGGCTCGCGGGTACGGCAACGGCGCATCTGAGGAGAAGCTCGGTCGTGTCCTCTCCGGACGGCGAGGCGACGTGGTGCTTGCGACCAAGAGCGGGAGCCGCGACGCCGAGGGGATGAAACGCGATCTCGACGCGAGCCTGACCGCCCTGCAGACCGACCACATCGAGTTCTACTACCTGCACGGCGTCGGTTCGACCGAGGATCTTGAGCGCCTGCAGGCCGACGATGGGGCTCTCGGGGTCCTTCTGCGGGCGAAGGAAGAGGGAGTGATCGACGGCATCGGGCTTTCCAGTCACCGGCCATGGGTCTACCTCGAGGCGATCAGAAATCTGCCCATCAGCCTCATCCTTATTTGGGACAACTACCTCGAGGAACAGTACCTGCCGATCATCCACGAGGAGATCTATCCACTCGCGCGGCAGCGCGGAGTCGGCATCACGGCGATGAAGCCACTCGCCGACGGGTTCCTCTACCGATCCCCACGCGAGGCGCTGCGGTACGCGCTTGGTTCCGGGTCGGACCTGCTCGTGTGCGGCATGAACAGCGTGGAGCACGTCGACCAGGCCGCCGAGGCGATCTGCGCGGGACCCGCGACGCAAGCCGAGCGCGACGAGATCCTTCGTACGGCGGTCGAGCTCGGCTCTTACGTGTGCCGACAATGCGGTGAGTGCCCGGCGTCGCTGATGCGGCTGTTCCGGCTCGAAGGGTACCACGATCGACAGATGATCGACTATCTCGAGCATGATCCGGCCGACTATGCGCTTCGGCTGCGGCTTGCGGGTTGGTTCTCGCTTGCCGACCATGCGAAGAACGAGTTCCTGGACTCCGGCATGGATTCCGATGCCCTGCTCGCGGAGTCGGAGGCGGTCGAGTGCCCGTACGGCATCGATGTGCGCCGTAAGGCGCGGCTCGCGTGCACGAAGCTTTCCGGCGAAGACCCCAATCGAGTGTGACGAGCTCGTTGATCAACAATCGCGAAAAAGGGGTTGTCAAAGGGACGTTTGCGTACCATATTAAGAATGGCGCCGATTCTGTGAGTCGCTTCTGCTTGAGACCTCTGCCAAAAGCTCTGATCCCAATGCAAGCCATCACAACTCAGTGCTGAGAAATGCAGGGCTCGCCCGGAGAGGGTAAGGCCGAAAAGGAGTTAGCAAGTGGCTAACAAGTTGTATGTGGGAAACCTCAGCTACCGTACCGAGCAGGAGAGCCTTCGCTCGCTGTTCACCCAGTTTGGTGAGGTTGTGTCCGCCACCGTCCTGACCGACCGGGACACCGGTCGATCGCGTGGATTCGGCTTCGTCGAGATGGCCGACCAGGAAGCGGCAAACGCCGCGATCCAGGGCCTCAACGGCACCGAGTTCGAGGGGCGCATGCTCAAGGTCAACGAGGCCCGCGAGCGCTCCAATCGCGATTCAGATCGTCGCTACTAGAACGATCCGTGAGAAACGGCCCGGTTCGTCCGGGCCGTTTTTG
>SLST01000160.1 GCA_007130265.1 Spirochaetales bacterium | reverse complement strand
CCGGCTTCTCGGCGCCGAAGCGAAAGGGAACACCTGCCTGGTACGCGACGATACCGTCGCCGGACGAGTCGATGAAGAAGGAGGCGGATAGCCGGTAACGGGTCGAGTTCTGGCTGTTGAAGGCGGTGACCGAGCGAATCGCATCCGACCCGTCCTTGTCGATCTCGTACACCGCGGTGTTGAGCAGGAGCCTGATCCGTGGCTCGGCGGCGACGATGTCGAGCAGCACCGTGTCGAAGAGGACGGGGTTTCCCTCCCGGTTGCGGAACATGTTCTCGACGAGGATCTCGTCGATCACTCCGCCTTCCCGCGCCCATCGGTTGTTGTTGTTGTTGTGGCTCGTCGCACCGAGCGTCCAGAGGCGCACCTCGCTCGACCCGTTTCCGCCAAGGACCGGACGGTCCTGGACGAGCACCACCGAGAGCCCTTCACGGGCCGCAGTGACCGCCGCACTCGTGCCGGCGAGCCCCCCGCCCACGATGCAGAGATCCGCCTCGACCGTGATCTCCTGATTCGCCCTGCATGCTTCTCCGCGGTGAGTTTCCATCCATGCACCTCCAAGCGCAGACCGTACCATCGCTCAGGAGCGATGTCCACCATTCGTCATTGGTCTCCGCCCATGCTCCCCAATCGTCGCGCCACGGTGTAGAATACCGCCATGAGAACCGAGCCTTCGCGTCAGATCCATCTCGACTTTCACACCTCCGAGCACCTCCCGAACATAGGAGGCGAGTTCTCCAAGGAACAGTTCCAGGAAGCTCTCACGACGGGACAGGTCAACCTCATCAACGTCTTTGCCAAATGCCACCACAGCTGGAGCTACTACCCCACGAAAGTGGGCCGCCCGCACCCGAACCTTCAGACGGATCTGCTCGGCGGACAGATCGAGGCGTGTCACGAGATCGGTGTGAAGGCGCCCATCTACTTCACCGGTGGATGGTCGGCGCACGACGCGGAGGAGCACGCGGACTGGTGCATGCGGACCGAAGCGGGCGACATCGTGACGACGAACTGGCCGGCGGACGCCGCGCCGGACGATCCCAAGCCGACGTTCCAGTGGAAGGAGCTCTGCGTCAGCGGGGAGTACCACGAGCTCATGGCCGCGCAGACCGAGGAGATCTGCCGGACCTACCCGGTCGACGGCTTCTGGTACGACATCTACCGCGCCTTTTTGCTCTGTTACTGCGACCGATGCCGCGCCGGCATGCAGGCGGACGGCGTGGACACGCGAGACCTCCTGCAGGTGGAGGCGTACCGCGCGCGTACGATCCAACGCCATGCGCAGGAGCTCACGGCAATCATCCGCGGGCGCCATCCGGATGCGAGCGTCTACTTCAACGGTCTCACGATGATCGAGCGGCCGCAGAATTTCCGGTACCGGCTCCATCGGGTGAACACGAAGAACGACCTGGAAGACCTGCCCACGACGTGGGGCGGCTACGACAAGTTCCCGCTGCGGGCGAAGGTCTTCCACCGCGAGCGCAAGCCCATCGTCGCGATGAGCGGGAAGTTCCATACCGCGTGGGGTGAGTTCGGCGGATTCAAGAATCCGGAGGCGATCCGTTTCGAAGCGGCGTCGATGATCGCTTACGGCGCGAGCTGCAACTTTGGCGACCATCTCCATCCGCTCGGGCGAATGGACACGACCACCTACCGGAACATCGGACACGCCTTCACGTATGTGAAGCAGATTGAGGAGTTCGGAGTCGGCGGGTTGCCTGAGGCATCGCTCGGGTTCTGGGCTTCCTACGAGCTGGAGGCCGACGAGGGGCTCGCAAGGATGCTGCTCGAAGAGCAGATCGACTTCGACATCGCGGGACCCGGCGACGACCTCTCACGGTTCGAGACGATCGTCGTGCCGTCGGTGGCGGGCCTCCTTTCGCCGGCGCGCGACGAGCTTGCAGCCTACCTCGCCGGCGGCGGTTCGCTCGTCGTGGTCGCAGACGGCCTGCTCGACTCAGCCGCCGGGACGGCGGACACTGTCGTCCCGTGCGGCGCCCGGTACACGGGCCGACCAGACGTCGATGTCGACTACACGCTCGTCGGCCCTCAGCTCCTCGATGCAGAAGGAGGAGAAGAAGATCGCCTGCTGCACCGCCGCTCGGCACTTCCCGCGACTCCTTTCCTGAACTACGAGCCGTCGCTGCGCTTCGAGCTTGAGGACGGTGTCAGCCCGCTTGCGGCGGTCGAAGACCCCTATTTCAGCCGCACCTACGGTCGCTACTGCGGTCACCAGAACACGCCGAACCGCCCGGGACTCGTCGTGGGGCCGGCGGCATGGCGTCACGGGTCGATCATCGGTGTCGCTCATCGCCTTGACCGACTCTACTACCACCACGGCGCGAAGGTGCACCGCGACTACTTCGCGCATCTGCTGCGCATGGTGCACACGGAGCCGATGGCAGAAGCGGCGCTGCCAAGCGCCGGACGACTGAGCCTGCTCCACCAGCCGAATGAGCGGCGCTACGTGGCACATCTCCTGTACGGTCCGCCTGTCTCACGGGGACGCTGCCAGGTGATCGAGGATCTTCCTCCCTTGCACGACGTGGACGTCCGGCTTCGACTGCCGCAGCGGATCACATCGCTGCGGCTCATCCCCGACGGTGTCGAACTTGAAATCAGGACCGGAGGCTCAGCCCGGAGTGTCGGGGCGATCGAGACGACGGTCCCTCGATTCTCGGCGCATTGCGCGATTGTCGCGGAGTACTGATGGCACGCCGGTACCACTTCGACCAGAACCTGGAGATTCGACACATAGTGACGGTGCCGGGCCGGAGCAAGGAGGCGCTGTTCGACGCGCTAGCGAAGACCGCCGCCGCGGAGGTGCCGGAACTCGAGCGCGACCGGATCCGTGACCGCCTATGGGACCGCGAGCAGATGCTCTCCACGCGACTCGGGAACCATATCGCGATGCCGCACGCGCAGTTCGAAGACGTCGCGAGCACCGTTGTCGTCGTCGCAGTCTGTCCGGACGGGATCGTCTACGACGCACACGAGAACGATCTCATCCATGTAGCGTTCTGTATCGTCGGTGACCAGGCCAATCACCTCGACACGCTGAGCGGGGTCGCGGTGAAGCTCCAGGTTACCGGCATCCTCGAGTCGCTCGTGGAAGCGGCGCAGAGAAACGACGCCGACAGGGTTTTCCGGCTGCTGACGCAGGCCGACGCCGGGGACGAGGCGGACCAGGAAGACGATCACGCAGCCGGCCGCCGCGCCGCCCGCTCGCGGCGGGTTTGGCGACACGCACTCGACCTCGCCCCGGCGGTGGGCGCGCGCTGCATCATCCTGCACACCTCGAGCGCACTCGCCCGCAACTACCAGGTCCCGGCTGAGCTCGAACAGGAAGTCTACGTCATGACCCCTGAAGACCTCGGCATGCCGACCCACGGGGTCGTCGGGAACGCGGCCGGGGGTATCTCCGTCTCACTGCTGTACGCGCTCACCGAACAGCGGATCCGGCAGAACGACGTCATCTTGAACGTCTACGGATCACACGACCCGGGCGTCGTCGATACGATCCAGGTTACCGATGTTGAGGCCGCGTTCCGCCTTTTCTTCTCGATCTCCAAGGAGCTCGAGCTCGACGCTGCAACGCAACGGGTCATGCTTCGGGTCGTCGAGCTCGCGGTTGAGCTCGCTTCCGAAGGACGGGAGGGAAAGCCGACCGGCGCGCTCTTCGTCGTCGGCGACACGCCGAATGTGACCGCGCACTGTCACCAAATGCTCATGAACCCGTTCAAGGGGTACGAAGAGCGACACCGCAACATCCTCGATCCCGGTCTCGCCGAGACGGTCAAGGAGCTCGCCCGGATAGACGGGGCGTTCGTGATCTCGGGTGCCGGGGTCATCGAGTCCGCCGGAACCTACCTCCGGGTCGACGTGGAGATCCCCGAGCTTCCGTCGGGGCTCGGCGCGCGGCACGCGGCGGCCGCGTCGATCACCGCGGTGAGCGAAGCGGTCGCAATCGCGATCAGCGAGTCGACGCGCCAGGTGAGCATCTTCCGTCACGGTCGCCGACTGATCGTGCTGTAGGTATTCTAGACTGCATGTGGCACTTCGATCGGCAGACAATAGAGATGCTTGTCCGCGTCGTTTCGCCGAACATCTCGGAAGCCGCGCGGGTCGCGCGCGCCGCGGACCGTGACCCGGGACTGCTCTGCCGGATCCTTCAGGAGCCTCGCCTGCACGCGTGGCTCTTCGAGCGCCCGCACGAGATGGTGAGTGTCTCGCCGCACGCCTTCTTCGCCGCGCTCCTCTACCGGGTGCGGCGAGATCTGGCCACGCGATCGTTCAGCCGTGAGCGGGACTCGGGCCGCATGGTCGTCGTGTTCGACGTCGAACAGACGCGAAAACTCCTGGAGGCCGACGAGGTACTCGCCTATCTGTCGTGGGTGCTCGCGAGTTTCGTCCGGATACACACGGTAACCCGTCGGGTACGTGTACGCCCCTCGGTCTGGCGCACCTACACCGTCAGCGATTACGACCTGGGGAGCTTGCTCGGCTACGTCCGGAGACTCGAGCCAGATCGCAGACCGGTCGTCTATCGCAGGATCGGAGAGGCTGCGCTCTTTCAGTCGGGTGTCTTCTCGGATGTGCCCACGCAGGAGGACCTGGTACGCGTCGGGATCGACGCGTACCGGAAGGCGCTCGCCGGCGGCGTAATGCCGGAGGAGGAAGAGGTCATTGAAACGGTGCGCGACGCGTTTCGCCCCGCCTCGAAGGCATTCACCTTCATGGCCGACCACTACCTCGGGTCGCTTCGCACGAAGGTGTTCACCTTCGGACGCTGATGCCGAACTCCCGGCCGTTGCGGTTGATCTCGAACTCGACCCGGTCGCCGGCCGCCTCGAGCGCCTCGTAGAACGCTCGGGCATCCGGAGTCTCGCGCCCGCTGACCTCGGTGATCACATCACCACGCTGCAGGCCCGCCGCGGCAACAAGCGAGTCACCAATCACGCGCAGCGCGATCACTCCGTCGAGCCCGGAAGGGATTCGAGTCTGTCGCCGAACCTGCTCGGTTATCGGCACCACGGTCAGCCCTGGCCACAGGTTCTGCGGGTCCCGCATTTCCTCGGGCGAAGGCTGCTCACCGAGTCTCACGGTAATCGTGCGCTCCTCACCGGACCTGATGAGCGTGAACCGTACGTCGGTCCCCGGACGATGGCCGCCTACCGCACGGGCGAAGTCCACCGACTCGGAGACGGCCCTACCGGCCACCTCAGTCACAAAGTCTCCGGGCTGCATTCCGGCCTCGACCGCGGGTGAACCAAGGTGCACGTTGTCGATGAACACACCGGCGGCCTCCTCCACCCCGAGATCCTCAAGCAGGCCCGGGAGCATCTGAGGCGTCGGGTCCAGCATCGTGACACCGAGCCATCCGTAGATCACTCGCCCCTGCTCTATGAGATCGTCGACCGCGTTCTGTACGACGTTGGTCGGGATAGCAAACCCTATGCCGACGCTTCCTCCGGTTCGCGAGGCGATCCAGGAATTGATGCCGACGAGCCGACCGTCGAGATCGACGAGCGCACCTCCTGAGTTGCCGGGATTGATCGCCGCATCGGTCTGGATGTACTCGGTGAACCCGCCCACCGGCATCCCGGGCTGCGTCGTCCTGCCGAGGGCGCTGATGATACCGACGGTCACCGTCGACTCGAACCCATACGGATTGCCGATCGCGAGCACCCACTGACCCACACGCGCCTCGTCGGAGTCGCCGAACTCGATCACGGGGAAGTCGCCGTCGCTCTCGAACTCGAGCAGCGCGAGATCGGTCCTCTCGTCACCCCCCACCATGGTGGCGGTGAAGTCACGCCCGTCGTAGAGCGCCACGTTGATCTCGTCGGCCTCCTGCACGACGTGGTAGTTCGTGACGACGTAAACGGTGTCGCCGCTGGTACGGACGATCACGCCGGACCCGAGGCCGGGTCTGCGCTGCTCGCCCTCGGGCGGCGGACCGAAGAAATGATCGAACAGTGATTGGGGCCGCTGTTCAACGATCTGGAGCACGTTCACCTCCACGACCGCCGGCAGCACCGTATCCGCGACCTCCATGAATGCCTGCTGCATGTCCTGCGGGTTCGCGACTACGGTGCGAGTGACCACGGTGTCGGTCGGCTCCTGCGCCTCTTGGTTTCCACGGGCGCAGGCTATTGGCGCCGTCGCCACGAGCAGAACAACGGCGCTGGCATAGGTAATGCGTCTCATT
>SLST01000531.1 GCA_007130265.1 Spirochaetales bacterium | reverse complement strand
GTCCGCGCCTTGCCGGAAGCGGTTCGTGCGAGCGGCGCGGTCGGCGTATTCGACTACTCAGTCCGTCTCGATCCGCAATCGTTTCTGCGATCGGAAAGCGCCGTTCTGCGCCTTCGGGTGTCGGGTCGCGGGAACCTCCACTTTCTGGCCCTGCCCGAGCCGCAGATCACCGGATTCCTCGTCGAGTACGACGAAACCGAAAGCTCGCTCGTCCCCACGGAGCGGGGCTACGAGGGCTACGTCGAGCGGGTACTGCAACTCCGCCCGACCGCTGCCGACCGTCACGTAGTCGAGCCCGGTGAGTTCGTGTTCTACGACTCAGTGCGCATGCAGGTTCGGCGGCTTGACGCGGCGACCATCGTGCCGACCATCCAGGACGTCATCCTGCCCATCGACGACTCGGGAGAAGAAGTCGCGATAGAACCGCTCAGTCGCGACGAGATTGCGTCGATGGAGCGGCGGACCTGGTATAGGGATCCGCTGTCGTACGGTTGGCTCATGCCGGGCCTTCTCGCCTTCGTTGCCAGCCGCATCTGGAAACGTCGTCACGTGGCGCTCCTTCTCCTCGCGGCATTCGGCGCACTGCTGCTCACCGATGCGGTCTCGGATCGGCTGCCGTGGGCGGACATCGATCGAGGGCTGCGCCGTTACGATGAGGGCGATCTCCCGGCTGCCGTCGCAGCGTTCGAGCGTTCCTCGCGGGCTGTGCCCGACTCACCCGGCATCAACTACAATCTCGCGGTACTCTACTTCCAGGTAGGCGATGTCCCGCGCGCGGTCTTTGCCGCGCGTGAGGCGATACGATTCGCCCCACTTGCCGATCGTCCCCGTGCACTGCTCAGCGCCGTTGAGCAGTGGGCAGGCATCGAACGCACCGTCCCTCCTCCCCACCACGTTCACCCTGATGCCATGTTTCTGGTGCTTGCGGTCCTCGTGAACCTTCTCTTCGTCGGGGCCGCGTTTCAGCATATGCATCGTCGCGCAGGGAGTGTCATCGCCGGCGTGTTCGTCCTGCTGCTCATTGGAGGAACGGTCGCAGGGCTCGCTGTGACGGCGATCGGACACGAGCGTCAGGTTGGTGTCGTGCGCAATGACGTCACGTTACGGCGCATTCCCGGATCCGATGCCGCCGGGTGGCTGCCGGTCACTAGCGGAGCTGCCGTGGACGTCCTTGCCCGCCACGAGAACTCACTGCTCGTCCGGACTGTTCTGGGACTCGAGGGATGGATCGATCTCGACGAGATCCTGTGGCACGGCGCACCGGCCTTCCCCGTGACGCGGTACCGGGGGTTCGGTCTGTAACGATTGTGACCGACCGATGTTTGGTGGGATATATGGGAGACTTCGGTAGAATACTCGAAGAGTGGGAGTCGATGCGCCGCGGATCTCAGCAACAGGGCGTCGACGAATCTCGGCTACCCAGACCCCATCCGCCTGATCAGCCGGAAGGCGCTTCCTGGCTCGAGCGTGCGATCGAGCGGTACCCCGTGGCCAACAAGGATGCTGATGGGGAGCCGGAACAGCCCCGAACCGTTCGCCCTGAGCAGTTACGCGTGGATGACTCGCTCGACCTGCACGGGTACACGCGTGAAGAAGCGTTGGCGGCGACCGAGCGGTTCGTCGCAGCCAGCCTGGCTCGTGGACTGCAGAAGATCATGGTCGTTCACGGAAAAGGCAGAAACGGCGAGGGGGTGCTCAAGCGCGAAGTGCGTCAATACCTCGAACGGCATCCGTCGGTGGGCAGGATGGGATATGCGAGAGGCCCTGACGGCGGGCGAGGCGCGCTATGGGCGCTGCTCCGGCACCGCGGGCAGAATTGCTGAGCCGGCTCGTGCTAACGTTCCCGGTAGATGATCCGCCCGCGGGTCAGGTCGTAGGGAGAGAGCGCAACTTTGACCTTGTCGCCCGGCACAATGCGGATGTAGTGCTTGCGCATCTTTCCCGAAAGGTGGGTGAGGATGTTGTGGCCGTTCTTGAGCTCAACACGGAACATGGTGTTCGGAAGAGACTCCGTCACGACGCCTTCTACTTCAATTGCTTCCTCTTTTGCCACAGCAACTCCTTTGCACGAGATCTTACGTAATTGGTTGCGTCATTGTCAATTGTGCTGCGGCCATTCCTTCGGTTGACTTTTGGCCCGAGAATTGCAACATTAGGGGACCTTTCTGGCTGGGAGGCGATCCATGGACAAAGAGTTCGTCGAGCGGATGCGAGTCAAGCTGCTCGATATGAAGGCGGATATCCTGCAGAATCTCCTCGCAGAGGACGAGGAGTTTCGGGATATCATCGAGAAGGACGATTCCAAGGATCTCGTGGATATCGCAAGCAGTGATATCGACAAGACGACGCTCGAGGCGCTCGGGAGCCAGGAGATCAAGCGGTTGCGGCTGATCGAGGCGGCGCTCGCGCGCATCGAAAGTGGTACTTACGGGCTCTGCCTCAAGAGCGGTGAACCGATTCCCCGGGAAAGGCTCGAGGCGATTCCCTACGCGCTCTACCGGATCGAGTACCAGAACGAGGTGGAACGCAGGAACCGATAAACTCACATCACCATCCTTCCGATAGTGAAATCGAGGTATGGTGATGGTTGGCATACAGGCACAACCGGTATCCGGACGAAGCGTTCATCTATCAAGCATCCTCCGGGCGCAATACTCATCGTCGAAGGTTTCACTGCCGTTCGACGGTGGTCTGTACGCTCCGCTCAGGCATGTCCAGGGTGTTCCCAGTCGGCCCGGCGCCGGATACTCACTGTCGAAGCTGCAGATGATTGATCTCATGGTCGAACGGCTCGTGAGCCTGCGGGGTGAGCCGATGAGCGTTCCCCGTCCGGCGTCCGAGCGGGAGACGGACAGAGCGCTCAACTCACTGGCGCGCGAGCTCCATCAGGCCCTCCGGGGCGTCGCTACCGACTTCGGGACCATTGCTTCCGGAATCGTGGAGACCGGGATGCTGTTCAGCCTTGTTGCGTAGGCCGTGACTCAGATCTGCGGGTTCGGGGTGAAATCGTTGTTGGCGATCTCGCGTTCGAGTGTCGAGTGCGGTCCGTGCCCGGGAAAGAGTCGGGTCTCCGGAGGAAGAGCAAAGAGTGTCTTTCTAATGCTCTTCGTGAGCTTCTCGAGATCGGCGCCGACTACATCGGTGCGTCCCACCGTCTTGAAGAAGAGCGTGTCCCCGGAGAAGAGCGAGCCGCGCTCCTCGCTGTACAGGCATACGCTCCCCTGACTGTGGCCGGGCGTGTGGATCGTCACGAAGTCCGTATCGAGCACCGGGTCACCGTCTTTGAGGAAGAAGGTCGGTTTTGGTAGATCCGTGTACAGGGCATCGAACGCTTCGACCGCGTCCGGCCCGAGTGCAGCGAAGAGCTCACGGTTGGTATGTTCGCCTTTGGGCGGAAGATAGGATCTATCACTGCGATGGATCCCGATCTCGATCTTTTCCACCCGGTCGCGATAGCGGTCGATGATGCCCTTCGCGGCGGCCGTGTGGTCGAGGTGACCGTGGGTGAACACAATCGCCGTTGGAACGACGTTCAGAATCTCCAGGCGCGAGAGGAGCAAGGGGGCGTCCGCCCCAGGATCGACGACCATGCACTCTTTCTTCCCGGTGGCAACCACGTACGCGTTCGTATACAGTGAACCGACGATGATGCGCTCTACCATTATTGATAAAAATATACCATTTGTACCTATTGGGCAAGCGGAATGATCTCCCCGGTCATGGCGATCACCATCGTGGCGTTTCTCTTCTACCTGATGATCCCCGGTGTTGGTGCGTTCGACGTGCGTCGGCGATGGCGCGTGTTCCGGCGCCGGGTGACCGAGGCGAGCCTGCGGCCCCCGGTGACGTTTGCGCTCTCGAGGAGGTCATCGCACGATCATGAGACGCCGCTCGCAGCGCGTTTTCTGGGAACCCTCGAGAGCATCCAGGGAGAACACACGGTCTGGATCCGAGGTTCAGACATAACCGTCGCGGTCGACATGAGTGTCAGCGATGTCTACCTTGTCGCGCATAGCCCGGATAGTCCGCCGGAGGCCCCGCCGGCGCGTACAAGCTGGGCGCGCCTTGGCTCCATCCCGGAAGGCATGAAAGTCCTCGTGAGTGGTCATCTGGATTCGAGCGGTTCGCATCCGGTCATCCGCTCCTGTGCGAACGAACCGGTGCTCGCGGTTTTCTACGACGGTCTCGAGTCTTCGCTCGTGCGGCGCTGCATCTGGAGCGGACGGCAGCTCAACGAATACTGGAACTCGGCGACTCCGCCGGCCCTCGCCGGTGGCACATTCGCGCTCATCGTGCTGGCGTACGTGCTGCTGCGGCAGCCCCTCGCGCTCTCATACGCGCGTCTGGCCATCGCATTCGCCACGGTTCCGGTTCTGCCGCTTCTGCCTCCCGGGATCGCGCTCTTCTATCTCTACCGCGTGGGATGGCGACGCGGGCGAGTTCTGAGGGCGCACAGAGACGTCATCCAGTTGCCGTTACGCTACCTTGCCGACGGGGTGCAATGCGCGTCACTGCCGAACGGTGAGCTCTACTGCATGACCGATCACCCGGTCGCGGCAATCGGTGAATTGCGGCGGAACGGGCTCACGGTGATCGACCCTCCGTTCGGCCACAGATCGGATTCCTGCGCCGTCTTCGGACGCGCGGCCGCGGGCGGGCTCGCCCCGCCTTCAGACGCGCTGTGCGAGTGGACCGCCGTTCTCGGTGACCCGCGACTCGCCTCGGTTGAATGCCAGCGAATGGCCCGGCGGTACGAGCTCGGATCGGTCCTCACACTCAGCGTCGGCCTTCTCATGAACTTGCTTCTCGTGATGGCCGTTCTGGTACTCGTCCTCTGAGAGGCTTGCCTTTGCGCGCTACTTGCGCCGGGCAAAGTTCACGGTGAGCTTTCGTCCCCGGAGCTCCTTGCCGTTCAGCTCATCTACGACCGCTTTTGCCTTGTCCGGGTTCACTTCCACGAACGAGTAGTTGTCGAGGACCTTCACCTGCCCGATATCGTCCTGGTTTACCCCGTCCGCGCTCGTGAAGAAGGTGATCAGGTCGCGTGAACGTACACGCTTGCTGCGGCCGATGCTCACGAAGATGCTCTGCTTGTCCGTCTTCGTCTCGTCCTGTCGGGACTCCGCACGATTCTTGCGGGGCTGTCCGTTGCCCGACTGGCCGTCGAGGCTCTCCTTGAGCAGGTACGCGAGAAGATAGCCTCGGTTGAACATCGTCGTGTACTTGCGAACGTGTCTTCGGTACTGGTTGAGCTCAACCGGATCCTCATCGTGGTGGATTGCGTGCACGGCCGCGTCGATGCGCCGCTTCACTTGTTCGGGATCCACAGGCATGTCACTCATTGGTCTCTCCTCGTTGGATGGTGTGGAGAGAGCGGATTGCGGAGCCCACGAGGAATCCGTCGCCGTGACAGGGCGCTTGAGCAAGTCCTCGAGCGAATCGAACTCCTTGCCGAGGTCGGCGACCAGAACGATCGTCGTCGGTCGCCGGCCGAGCTTGGCGTAGATGAAGTGGAGGTCGGCGCTGAACTGCTCGACATTCTCGTCCTTTGGCAACGAAATCGCGACGGTCGAAACCGCTGAGAGGTCGATCGTATCCCGGCGGATATGGTCGATGATCCTGGCCGGGGTGGCAACCAGCACATCCGGATGCTGCTCGGCTACCCCGTCTTCGCGCCGTCCCCCGGCCTCCGGTCGCAGCAACACAACGTTCAGCTCAAGCGTCGGCTCAACTCGGGCCCTCACTGCGTCGGCGATCGCCGAGGCGGATTCGCTCGAGCCGGTCACCAGGATCACCTCGAGACGAGGTCGAGCCGGACGCGGCCGCCGAGGTCTGATGCGCGAGGGCGTGTATCGAGCCGCAGCTGCCCGCGCGACTGCCCGTACGCGATCGGCAGCATCTGATGCTTCAGCGATGAGATCACGTCGATGACGGACGTGCCGGGCGATAAATCGCTCCAGCGCATCCAGCTCGCGCGCCGTTCCTTTTGTCAATCCCTTTGCGTTTCCGCGAGCCACGTAATATCCGTCTCTCTTCCTGGTGCAAGGATATCCAGGTACACCGACCGGTGTCAATGGCGTGACCCTCGCTCGCGGCCCTCGGCAGGGTAGCTACGTGAAGACTGGTGCCGAAATTGTTGATCTCAGCATGCAGGGCCTGACCAGCGCCCATCGCCGATCGATTCACCCGAGCGACTCGAAAGGACCTATGCCAGGAAGTGGGCCGGCAGGTGTC
>SLST01000158.1 GCA_007130265.1 Spirochaetales bacterium | reverse complement strand
TGCGGTTGTGATCTCGCACGGCCACGCGGATCACACCGGGGGGCTCGCGTCGGTCCTGTACCGCTCACCCGGAGCACGGGTCGTGCTCCACCCTGGCGCATCGGCGCGGCGCTATACCCGTCACGGCAACGAGGTCAGGCAGATCGGCATGCCGCAGATGGCCGCAGACCTGATCGAGGATGAAGATCATCGCTTGGTGAGCAGCGCAGGTCCGTCAGAAGTTATTCCCGGCCTCTTCGTGACCGGCAGCGTACCCCGACACACCGACTACGAGGACACGGGCGGAGACTTCTACCTCGACTTGGAGTGTACGCGCCCGGATCCCATCGCGGATGACCAGGCCGCCTTCTTCGACACGCCGGAAGGGACGGTCATCGTGCTCGGCTGCGCTCACGCCGGTGTTATCAACACGCTGAACCACGTCCGGATGCTGACCGGCGGGCGACCGATACAGGCGCTCATCGGCGGGATGCACCTGCATGCGGCCTCGCCCGAGCGTATCGGCCGTACGATCGACGCGCTGCGTGAAGCGGCAGTGACGACCATCGCAACGGCCCACTGCACGGGATTCGAGGCCGCCGCACGAATCTGGAGAGACCTCCCCGGCAGACACGTGCAGTGCCGCGTGGGGTCGGAATTCGAGTTCGAGGTCAGCGGCGCGGGTTGAGCTGGCGGCATCTCAACGTTATGACGTTCGCTCCACGAGCGGGTCCGACCGGACCGCGCCGCGCTCCATGAGCACGATCAGTCCGAGCAGCGCTCCCCAGTGGTAGAAGCGGTCGGAGTTGGGGACGTCAGTAGCCAGACCGGTGTCTGCGTTGTAGTTCTCGCAGACGTACCCGTGAGTGAGCCACTCCTGCATGAGCAGGCGCTGCGATGCCTCGGCAAGCGCGGCTTGTGCGTCCGGTAGATCATAGTTACGCAACCCAAGGTAGACGAGGAAGTTCATCGGCGCCCAGATACGTCCGCGCCAGTAGTTCTGGTCCGGATACGCGGGGTCGTTGCGGGCGATCGAGGGAAGGACCCATTCGCCCCAGAACTCCGTCTCGCTGAACAGATGGTCGGCGACCATCCGCTCCGCCTGTGTCTGCGTCGGCACACCGCTGAGCAGCGGATAGAAATGGGTTGGAGACAGGCGTAGCTCGCGCTCGCCGGTGTCCGTGCGCGTGTTGAGGAAGAGCCCAATCTCCTCGTCCCACATGGAGGCGAGCTTCGCGCCGTACTGCTCGGACCGGGAACGCAGCTCAGGTATGACGTCGGTCCGGCCCAGAACCGCAGCGATCCGGCCGAGCAGGTTGCAGTCCATGATGTACATACCCATGAGTCCGACGTCGCCCAGCGCGAGTGTCTCAGAGTCGGTGCTGAACGGCGTGTCGTCGTACATGGGTGAGTTGTCGAGTCCGCTCTCGAGCGCGCCGCCAAACCTCCCGCCGACGCCCGCTGTTTCCCAGCGATTGCCGGTCACGAGCTCGTACGGGTTGCTGCCCCAGCAGAGATATCCCTTGTGACTCCGTTTGTCGTGCCACCAGCGGTTCCATGTCAGTAACGCCTCGAAGGTGGTCTCGAGCAGCCATCGGTCGCCGAAACGGTTGTGCAGCCACTCGATCGCGAGAGAGCCGACGGGTGGCTGCGAACGGTCGATAGATGTGAACCCGGCCGCCGTGGTCACGTTCGGAACGAATCCGCGATTGGTGAGCTCGCTCGTGATCGCGATTGCGTTCGCGTACGCGATCTCGCGGGAGTCGACCGACGCAAGCATCGCTGCGAAATAGGTGTCCCAGTCGAACAGCGTATACCCGCCGGCACCGACACTCCAGATCCGGCTCACCGGAGAGATCACCCGGTCGTTCTGCGGATCGTAGATGGTGTCCCACGCGAGCACCCGGTGGATGGCATCGTAGGTGTCTGAAAGGTCGCCGTAGCCGCGCGATCGTGACTCTTCTACGGCTCGCCGCTCTGCCAGGATCGATTCGATCTCGGCGATCGTGCGCGGTCGGCCGAGGGAGATGCCGACCGGCCCGTCCAGGCGAAAAGCGGCGACCGGGCCGGTAACGGGAAGATACGGGTCGGTCGTGATCCGTGGATTGGCAGCACGGAGTGTCCACGTCTGTCCTTCCACGGTAGCGCTCGGCATTCCTTCGTCGTACCGGAGGGTACCGGGGCGTCCCCAGAGCATCCCGAGAGAAGCGAAGACGAGCGGTGTCTTGGGGTGATCCGACGCCGAGATAGTGGGGGTGATGAGTAGCACGAGATCGTCGCCAACGGCCGCGGACCGGACAAGGCAGGTGATATCCTTCCAGCGCACGGTGATCTCCGTGTACGTGCCATTCCACGATCGAGGACCCGCGAGCACCTGCTCATCGTGCTCGCCCTTGCGCCCGATCAGCGCCTCGCTCAGACTCGATCCTGACCGGTACTCCTTGAGACCGAGGTTCAGCGCGAGCGCGTCCGGCAGGAAGACGTGCGAGAGCACGCTTCGGGTGTTCCAGGTGTTCCATCCTTGAGCGAGGGCTGCGGTGAGTCGGGGGTAGGTGGACATGTCTTCCTCCTTACGCTGTCGGGCTCGGCCAACACGGACCCACGACCGGCCAGAGACCGCTGTCACCTCTCTTGATACTCACGAGTTGACCGGCCCAGTCACGTGTCGGTCGCGCACCAGCCCGGGCCGCAAGGCCCGGGCATGGTAACTACAGGAGGCTGCCGGGCCTTACCGCCAGCTTCTGTCGTACGCCTTCTGCTTCATCTCGGTGAAGCGATTGAGTCCCATCGCCCGCAACTCCGAGACGTACCTGTTCCAGTCGGTCTGGATGTTCAGGTCTCCAACGATGAACCGGGCCATCGACTCGTTGACGTACGTGTTGATGGTGGCGCGCAGATCGTTGTACTCGTCGATTTCTTCGGCAAAGAACCTCAATGGTGGGACATACATGTCATCAGGCGCCAGGTATGGGATCACCGCAGTAGTCTGCGCACCCATCCGGGCAACGAAGTCAAAGGTGTCCCAGTTTGCGCTCTCGACCTGCTTCCACGACGCGAGTGGATGGTTCAGGTACCAGTGAATGCTGTGCGGCTCCAGGACGCTCCAGACGTCCACGAGCATCGTTATCTCCATCGGCTGCCGGGCACTGTTGAATGACTCCTCTCCCCGTCGCAGGTAACGCCAATGGATATCCTTCTGGCCCCAGCGCGTACTGATTGATAGGTCATCGTTCGCGTAGAAGATGTCGAACCATCGCGCGGCGACTTCCGGATACCTGGCAGCGGTGGTGATCAGACCGTGCCCGGCGTTCCCGACACCCTCATACAGGAGTCCGCCGGCTGCAGCGAACTGCACGCCCGTTGGTCCGCGAAGCGGGAGCAGATGCGTGTATGAGTCACGATGGTCGCTGTTGTAGTGCGCGGGCGCGCCGCTGGGGTATGCACCGACGATCTGAGTCGGCCCCTGGACGAGCTGGTCCATCTGGTTCGCATCCTGGGTGAACGACACCGGGTCGAACAGTCCCTCCTGGACAAGGCTGTTCAGATAGATCAGACCCTGTCGGTACCCTTCCTCGACGAAGGCAGGCTTCACGGTGCCGCGATCCAGATAGTACCCATCTCGTCCGAAACCCGGCTGCCACGTGATGAAGGAGTTCAGCAGTATCTCAGGGACGTTCGAGTGCCATCCGGTCCGTGCCCCAACGAGCGGTATCGTGTCCTGTCGTCCAGTCCGGTTCGGGTCACCGTCGCGGAACGCACGGAGCACCGTGCGGAACTCCTCGGTCGTGGTCGGCATGTCGAGCCCAAGGGTCTCGAGGAAGTCCGTGTTGATCCAGATGCCCGCGGCCGGGTTACAGTGATAGCACTCACCGCCCGGGGACAATTGCGCATAGCCGTAGATCTTCCCGTCCGCAGCGCGGACGAGCTGGTCGTACGCGGGACGTGCCGCTATTGCGGCAAGGTAGTTCGGATTGTTCGCCTCGAGGAAGTCATCCTCGAGCACCTTGAGCACACCCTGTGCACCCCACATTTGCGCCGTGTCGATTGAGAGACTGCGATCGGCGACCATGTCAGGCAGATCCGCGCGGCTGGCAAACATCAGGTTCAGCCGCTGCGCGTAGTCGGCGGACGGTATCGGGCGAAGCGTCAACCGTACGTTCGTCAGGTCCTGCAACATCGTCGTCAGCCAGTTCTGGCCGTACTCGTAGCTGACGATGCTGGGGCTCGCGGCGAGCATATAGGTCATGTCCACGGGTTCGTCCACGATCGGCATCGCACCGACCGGATTCAGCCGCACGGTCGTAGCCGCGGTGGCCCGATCACTGGCACCGCCGGCAAATACGAGGGCAGCAGCCAGCGTAAGAACCGTGATGAAAAGGATCCGTTTCATACTCATACCTCCTGGTTTTGTTGAATGGATTCGGACGGGAGACTCATGTCACCATGGTGTCCTCCTTTTCCCCTACCCCTTCAGCGAGCCGATCATCACGCCCTTGACGAATTGCTTCTGCACGAAAGGGTAGATCAGCCA
This sequence comes from Spirochaetales bacterium, assembly GCA_007130265.1. Lineage (GTDB taxonomy): Bacteria > Spirochaetota > Spirochaetia > DSM-27196 > SLST01 > SLST01. Next base: position 16,259 of record SLST01000158.1, on the reverse strand, counting down.
CACCGGAACGCTGGCTGTGACGATGAGCGAGTAGCGCAGCAGGTTCGCGAGGCCGCGCATCTGTTCCATGAGCTTCGGGTCAATCTGAGTGTCCATCATCTGGCCCATGAGCTCTCTCAGTATCAGTATCTCGCGCAGGATGAGCTGCAGAGGATACTTCCGTGGAGAGGAGAGGTAGATGAAGGCGTTGAAGAAGGAGTTCCACTGCCCTACCCCGTAGAACAGAGCCAGAACGGCGAGGATGGGCTTGGACAGCGGCAGCACAATCGCCGTCAGGTACCGGAAATCCGTGCATCCGTCTATCGACGCCGAATCGTACAGCTCCTTGGGTATGGTCTGCTGGATGAATGTCCGGGCGATGATGAGATTCCAGACACCGATCGCTCCGGGTATGATGACAGCCAACCTCGTATCGAGCAGTCCCAGTTGCATCATGAGGATGTACGTGGGTATGAGCCCTCCTGAGAAAAGCATGGTGAACGCGAACAGGAAGGTGAACAAGCCGCGACCCTGCAAGTCGGTTCGTGACAAAGGGTACGCCGCGGCCATGGTCAGGGTGACGCTCAGCACGATCTGACCGGCAGTGTAGATGACCGTATTCGCGTAGCCGCTCATGATCAGCGGGTGGCGGAAAACGGCCCTATAGCCCTCGAGCGACGGCTCCACAGGCCAGAGCCACACCCTCCCAGAGGTCACGGCGCGGGGCGAGCTGAATGAGGCGGAAAAGATATACACCAGGGGATAAAACACGGCGAGCAATGCAAAGAGCAGTATCAAGTCGTTTACGACGTAGAAGAGTCGGTCTCCGCCCTCCTGTACCTTCAGCTTGCGGTTCACCATAGGCTTGTGTCCCCAAGCCGCTTCGCGATGGAGTTGACGGTCGCGATGAGTATGAAGTTCACGACCGAAAGGAACAACCCGACGGCCGCACCGTACGAGAAGTTCGGCACCGCTGCCGCAAGCCCGACCTTGTAGACGAAGGTACTGATCACCTCGGACGTCACGAGATTGAGGTTGTTCTGCATCAGAAACACCTTCTCGAACCCCACCGAGATGATCTGCCCGAGGTTGAGAATGAGGAGTATCGTCACAGTGGGCAGGATACCGGGAAGGTCGATATGGATGATCCTTCTCAGTCGGTTCGCGCCGTCGCAGGTCGCGGCCTCGTGCAGCTCCTGGTCAATCCCCGCGAGTGCGGCAAGGTAGACAATCGTGCCCCATCCGGCAAACTGCCAGACACCCGACCAGACGTAGATGCTCCGGAACAGCCTTGGCTGCGCCATGAAGTCAATCCCGGGCAATCCGACTGTCTGCCGGATCATATTGACGATTCCGACTCTGGGGTTCAGGAACTCGATGATGATGCCGACCATCACGACAGTGCTGATGAAATACGGCATATAGGTCACGAACTGCACGGTCTTCGCGAACCTGGCGCGAAGGCTCGAGTTCAGCGCGAGTGCAAGGATGATGGGTATCGGAAAGCCTGCGGCGAGTCCGTACACACTCAGTGCAACGGTGTTCACGATCGTCCGACTGAAGAAGTGGGAACGGAAGAAGCGTTCGAAGTGGCGCAGACCCACCCATGGGCTGCCGAGTATGCCCAGCGACGCATTGAAATTCTTGAACGCGATGATCACACCGTACATCGGAATGTACTGGAAGACGAACAGCCACGCGAGCGGCGCGAGCAGGAGCAGGTAGAGCTGGTAGTTCTTACGCGCCCGTGTGAGACCCGGATGTACACGCTTCTGGACGGTGCTCAGCTCAGCCATCGAGTCAATTCAAGCATGGGTTCAGCGGCCGCGATAGTGGAACCTGCAAGCAAACCGTGAAATCGTTGACGAATTACGGTGGATTATCGTGACGAATCGATACATGCTTGCCATGCTTGGAGGACGGTGTTGGAGGAGCGCACCGGCCTGATTCGTTGACACATACGTTGGTGCACTTTATGCTAAGAGTGCCGTGACGAGCGTTCGCTACCGGAGCTTCTTCTGGACCTACCTCGCATTCCTGGGTCTCACGGTTGTGGTTGGTCTTGTTGCCTACGGAATCTCATACACCACCGTGAGGGATGTCGCCCTCACTGCGGGTCGCCAGGACCTGGAGTATGCGGTCGACAACGTCCGATCCAACCTCTCGGGCTCGTTTGATTCGGTCGCGCACCTGATCACAAGCCCAACGCTCCAGGCTTTGGCGCGCGCAGATCGTCCCCTTGCACTGAGCCACTACCTCCCGCTTGTGGAGCTGCACCGCACACTGTCGAGTTTCGCAATAGCCGGAGGGTTCGCCGAACAGGTCGCAGTGGTGCTGTTTCGCCCGCAGCTGTATGTGTCATCCAACCAGATCGCCACCGACCTTCCGTGGTACTACGAACACTTCATGCGGCATGAAGGCGTCAGCTTCGAGGCGTGGCTGCGCCTCGTTCGCGGTGATCCGCATCACACAAGAGCGGTACTGGGGATGTATGACCTCCGCCCTGCAGCCAGCTCAGCCCGTGAGGTGTTGCTGTTGCAGAGCATCCCAATCGGGTCGGCCAGGCCCGTTGGCACGGTGATTCTGCACGTTCCGGAAGACCGGTTCTTCGCCCCGATCAAGGGGCGGCTCGTGCATCACGACTCGTTCGCGATTCTCACGGGCCGGGATCGATCGGTCATTGCACGTGTCGGCAATCAGCGGGCCGCAATGGATTTTCTCGAGCGCAATGACACCGCCCTCATCAACCCGAAGCGCGATACCGACGGTGGACTCGTCGTCATCCGATCGGCCGACGATCTGCTAGGCCTTGAGTTTGTTGTCGGGCTGCCCCGTGCTCAGCTGTATCGCCGAGTCAGCGTGATCGGCATCGTGTTCATGGGGATCCTGCTGGCCGAGCTCATCGGGGGCGTCGCGCTCGCGTCGTACCTGGCGAACCGGAACATCAAGCCGCTGAGAGCGATTCTCTCGGACGTTCCTGCGCACCCTCCGACCGCCCCGATCGGCCGGACGGACGAATACGAGTTGATCGGCCGGACGCTCACCCTCCTCGCCCGGGACAATCGGAAACTGAGCCGCATTGTCGAGGCCCAAGCGCCGTTACTCGCGTCATCGTTCATCGAACACCTGCTCAGCGGGAAGATCGCGGATACCCGAACACTCGAGTCCGCGTGCGAGATCGCGGGAGTTCGCTTTGCTCACCCGTTGTATGTGGTCTGTCTCCTCTCTCTCCACAACGATTCAGGATCGTCCGGGACTGCGACCCGCCCCATTGGCCAATCCACGGTGGAGACCGCGATCGCAGAACAGTGGCGCGCGATGCTGCCGTACGACGCCTACTCATACCGTGCCGAGCACGGCACAGCGGCGTTTATCCACAACATCCCGGCGACGGCAGCAGAAAGGTTTCCCGAACGACTACGCGCGGCGACCGAACGCCTCACGAGTAATCTGGCGGATACCAGGGTAATGCGCGTGGCAGTCGCCTGTTCACGCTGGGCCGACACTCCGCTGTCGATCGCAGCCCGTTACACGGAGGCAAAGTCCCTTCATGACTATCAGGTGACGTTCGGACTGTCCGGTATACGATTCGCAGACGATGAAACGGCAGCCTCGCGGCACGTCGTTTTCGGCCTGGATCAGGAGACGGCTCTCAGCCGGCACGTGCTCTCTGGGAACACGGACGCGACAGAGGCGCTCCTGGATGCCATGCTCCGCGAAGTTGTCGATGATCCGAACCCGTCTGAGACCTATGCATCGCTGCTCCTGAGACAGGTGGAGGGCGCTCTCTTGAGACTCGTGGAGTCCAGGACGTTCCGCGATACCCCAGCCGGGGAAACGGTGCGGGAGCTGGCCCGGCGCGGGACAGCAGGCGAGGCGTTCGCGGAACGATTTGCCGAACTGCAGGGCTGCTGCATGCGACTGTGCGAGGCGGTACGATCGCAGCGGGGCGAGAGGGATGCGCGGCTGTTCTCCAGCATGATCTCCTTTATCGAGACGCACCGGTCGGATCCGCAGCTGAATCTGAGTGGGCTTGCAGACGAGTTCGGCCTGTCGGCGGGCCACGTGTCGCGGTACTTCAAACAGCATGCCGGAACCGGCTTCGCGGACTACCTCGAGCACTCCCGCATTGCAGAGGCGGCCCGGCTGCTCGAGCAGACCGACATTGCAGTGGCCGAGATCGCGCGCCGGGTCGGCTACCTGAACACGAACACCTTCTACAAGGCGTTTCGTCGGTCTGAGGGAGAGAGCGCCGGCGCCTACCGTAGACGGGTGATGCTCGGCAGACATCCTGCGGACGACGGCTAAGATTCGCGTGCGATCCGCGCCGGCAAGACGGCCGGCCGCGCCGGATGAACATCGCATCCCGGATTCGGCTCGCCGGAGACGCCCTCTTTGCGCTGCTCGACCCGGAGCACGACCTGATGCCGACGGGGGGCTACGAGACGGCGCACGATCTGGGGCGCTGGTGGGACGCGGTGCTCCGCATCGAGGAGACGATCGGCCTGGCAATCCCGCCGGAGCTCGAGGCTGCGTCGCTTCGCAACCTCTCACGCCTGACGGACAACCCGGATGCGCTCCTGATGAACCGGACCGACATATCCTGGATGCGGGAGCGCGCCCGCATCAACCCCCACAACTTCCGGGAGACGCTCCTCGCATTCGGCGGACTCGTAACATACCGGAACAGCAGATGGGCACAGGAGAGCGTCGCTCGCCTTGTCGCGAGTATTGATCGCGTGCTGCTCGCCGACGGTCGTCTGGATTTCCAGTCGCTCGGGAGCTGGGGCACGCTCCCGCTCACCGATGATCCGTCCCACACCGAGATCGAACGGGGGCGATGGTTCGATGCGACGGCGACGAGCGGTCGCTGTCTGGAGGCGCTCGTCTGGCTCCACGAGGCGACGCACGACGCACAGACCCTCGACGTCGCGGCCCGGATCGCCGAGCATCACCTGCTGGCGAGCCTCGCGCCGGACCACTCGATCCGCCGCGAGATCATCGATCCGCAGAACGTAGGGCACAACCACTCGTACCACGGAACGCTGCGGGGACTCCTGCGGTTCGGTCTGCTCACCGGTGACCGGCGGTATGTCGACGCCGTTGCGCGGACCTACCGAAGCACCCGGGGAGTCCTCGTGAAGCAGTCCGGCTGGGCACCGCACGACCTTGGGAAGACGCGTTTCGCGAACCGGGCCGGCGACCCAGTGGCCGATCCGGCCTCCGCCGGCGATGCGGCACAGATCGCGCTCTGGCTCGCGCTGGAAGCGGGGCACGATGATCTGCTCGATGACGTGGAGCGTATTGTTCGCGCCCGCCTCGTCCCGGCGCAGATGACCGCGGACGATGGCGAGGCCAGGGCACGGGAGCTTGGTGCCTGGTGCATCCATGGGCCGTCCCACGGCGGAAAGGGATGCACACCGGACGTCCTTGCGGCGGTCGCTCACACGCTCTGCGATGTCCAGCGCAACAGCCGTACGGCGACCGCGGCCGGCACCCGGATTAATCTCCACTTTGACTCGGACGACGACGGCGTAACGGTTCGCTGCCGCCGGGAGCGGAATGCCCCCCCAGGCACGCCCGAGGCGGAGGTTGCAGTGACGGTTCACGTGCCCTTGGGCCTGCGCATCCGGATACCGCAGTGGACCCCGGATGCATCGGTGAAGCTCCGCGTCGACGGTCGCGAGGTGAAGCTGCGGCGAGACAGAACGTGGGCGGTGGTGGACGCGCCGGCGCTGCGTCGCGGCAGCCGTGTGGTCATGACGTTCGCGCTGCCGGAGAAGCAGACCGAAGAGCGCATGCCGTCCGGCAGGGTGTACCGGTTCCGGTGGCTGGGCGACCGGATTGCGGCGGCGTCACCGACGGACGAGCCCAGGCCGTTCTACCCGCCGCTCGATCAGTACTCCACGTGATGGAGCTCAGCGTAAAGCACGGCGCCGGACTCGGCGGTGGTGCACGTGACCCGAAGTGCGGATACGGGAAGGTCGATCTCACCTGCAGCCCAGGAGAGCCCGCTCCAGATCGCCTTGTCGTACTCGATGGCCACTGGGACCTCGCGCTCCCCGTCGTGCGCGCGGATCTCGAGGATGCGTCCGAGCGTTCTGCCGTGAGGCGGGCTACCCCCGGTCGACCGGAGCGCGGCGCCCTTCGCGTCGGTTTGACGAACGACGATCCGCAGTCTGCCCGATGACGGAAGCGCCGAGGGTTCGACCACGATGGACCGGCCCTCGCCCGAAGTACAACGCGCTTCGAGACGCGCGATGCGTCGCGGGATCACCACGTCGGTCTGCCGACCCAGGTCGAGCAGCGTGTGGTCCCCCGTACCCACCACCACAAGCTGTTCCGGCCCCAGCGTGAGCGTCGTCCCGTCGAGAGTCGGCTCGAAACCCGCATCCGCAAAGACAATGCGTCCGTCCGTCGCGCCATCCAGGATCAGCCGTGCGACCGTCTGCGAGGGATTCACGCAGACGTAGATGCCGCTCGTCCGGTCGGCCAGCAGGAAAGCGTACGGTTCGCCGCGGCCTGGAACCCCGCCGATCATCCGCGACTGCGGCTGTAACGGAAGGATCAGGTCCTGAACGCGGGCGAACCATCGCGCGTCGGCATCGTCGATGAGCTCAAGGTTCCCGTAGTAGGTATTCGCAAACCCGCCGCGAGCGAGACCGAGCAACAGCATGCCCTTCCATGCCGCCGTCTTCCGGTGATAGCAGGTCCCGGTGGTACCGATCATGAAGCCGCTATTGTCGATGCGCGCGAAGGGTATCCCGTTCTGCACGTAGCGCCAGACCATGTGATCCGAGTAGACATCCTTCGACCGCCAGAAGCGCATCGCAGGCACATCGGCGGGGCGTGGGTCGCCGCAATACATCGCGTCGAACGCCTCGAGCCACCGCGTATCCACCGACTTACGCAGTGGAATGTCGGTTCTGCCCTGCGTGTTCATCTCCTCGAAACCGTTGTAGGCGAGCATCACGACTTCAGGATGGGTGCGTCGGAACGCCTTCATCGCACCGCTGAAGGCCGAGATGTTCGCTGCGCGGATCTCCGACGGCAGCATCGTCTCACGGAGCGCCGTCGGGGCGGCAGCGAAGTTCGCGAAGTCGAACTTGTAGAGTCGAACCCCACGCACGTACCAGTAGTCAAGGGTCTCGAAGAAGTGGTCCAAGTAGCCGCCCGCGAACCAGCACATGGCGTTGCACGACTCGTCGAAGGAACCCTTCCACTCGGGGATTACGTCGAGCTTCGATGGCGACACGACGTTGTTCGTCGCCACCCAGAGTCCCGGCTTGACGCCGTGCTCCCAGCATCGGGCAAGCCACGCGTCCGGCCCGTCCGGCCAGTGCGGCCGACGCCAGGTGCGGTAGCCCCCGTCCGGGGCGTACCAGAAGCAGTCCATCAGGTAGTAGTCGAGCCGAACGCCAAGCCGACGGAGCCGTATCAGCTCATCCAGCTGACGCGTGGCGAGTGCCTCGGTCAGCTCGACGTTGTCCGAGAGCTCGTCGTAGCTCGCCCAGTTGCAGTACACCGAAATTGGTTCGCGGATCATCACTTCCTCCCCGCCGGCTCTCACCCCTGGCTCTCACCGCCCGATCACCCGACGCTTCTTCTCCAGGTACTCGCAGTAGTGCGCGTACGGTACGTCCGGCGGGACGAGGTGATCGAGATGCGGGATGAACCCGCCCTGATCGATCAGGGGGCGGATCCGCTCGAGCTCGCGGTCGATCGCGGCGCCGCCTTCCACGAGCGCGTACTTGTTGATCCCGCCGCGCAGCCGAAGATCGGGGCCGAACTCCCTGCGCCACGCGATTGGGTCCACTCCCGCCTGCACCTCGAGCGGGAACATGACGTTCACGCCCTCCTCGAGCCAATTGGCGACGATGTCATGCGGGTTGCCGTCGCAGTCGACGTGAGCGATCTCGCAGCCGCGGCGGCGCGCCGCGTCCATCACGGTCCGATAGCCGGGCTGGAGGAACTCGCGAAATACCGACGGGGAAACGAGCGGGCCGTTCTTCCCGGCCATGTCCTCCCACCAGCTCACGAAATCGATGGGGATGTCAGCCGGCAGCCGCTCGATCTGCCGCGCACACAGGCCGGCCCAGTGCGTGACCATGTCGTGGATCATCTGCGGGTAGTCGTAGAACGCGTAGGAGAGATTCTCCGTCCCCATCCAGTTGCGGAGCTGTCCGTAGAAGCCGACGAAGAAGATGGAGATCATCCGGCCCTCTTCAGCGGCGATTCGCACGTCCTCCATCTCACGAACGCCGAAGTGGCGGGTGGCGTCCTCGTAGCGGTAGCGCCGCTTCATGTCACGCCAGTCGTCAGGCGTCTTCACCGGGAACTCGATGAAGTGAGGGATGGAGCTCTCATCCACGTCGTTCAGGTAACGCTCGGCGGTGATACCGTCGCGGCCGAGCAGCAGCGTCTTGTCGCCCCGCCGTTCGAGCACTTCCTCCTGGAAGGCGGGGTTCATGTGGATGCGGGCCGAAAACCCGTGACCCTCGCGGTCGAAGCCGAAGAAGTCGTCGAGCTTGCGCAGGAACATCTGGTTCCGTTCGTCATCGGTCAGCTCGAGAGGCAACCCTTCGGACAACCAGCGCCGGATCGTCTGCGGCCAGTAGCCAAACTCGATGTCAGGCAGCCGGTCGACGGGCTGGCCGGTGTAGACCTTGTAGGTGCGGTCGTTGATCTGCGATCTCATTGCAGCACGATGGTACGATCGCCCCGCCGTGTCAAGCGCGTGACCGCGGCGCCGGTCCGGGTCCGGGGCTCGCCCGTCTCATGCGTCTGCGATCCAGACCTGCGGTTGACATGCGTCCGCATCCCCCCCAGACTCTCCGCCGAGACTCATGACGAGTCGCCCGGCACGCCGACTGCCGCCCGCAGCGAAGGCAAGGGTCCGGCAAGGAGATGATTCCATGAGATCGAGACAATCGGACACCACCACACTGCGCTCGCTCGCCGGGCGGTACGCGGACGTCGCCGCGAGGCCGGTACAGGAAGAGCGTCGTGCGCTGTGGGCCTCCCACCACGGGCTCAGGTCGACGCGGGTTCCCGTCCTGGTCAATTTCGGCTGGCACAATACCTGGACGAAGGAATACTTTGGGCCGCAGATCGAATGCGAGGACCCACTGTTCCGGAGCGTTGAGCTGAATCTGAGAATGAAAATGCTGCACGACGAGGTGGGAGACGACACCATCCTCGAACCGTGGATCACGGCACCGTGCGCGTTCAGGGTTCCCTACGGGATCTTTGGAGAGGCCTACGGCGTCCGGCGGAACGTGAGCGGCACACACGACGACGGGGGAGCGTGGAAGGCCGACGCTCCTCTCAGGTCCTGGGACGATCTCGAGACGCTCAGGGCGCCCGGCCATCAGATCGACGAGGCGCAGTCGGCGGGGAACGTCGAACGACTCGGGGAGGCTATCGGCGATCTGGTCGAGATCGACGCGGGCAGGCATCCGGGCTTCCATGCCTTCGGCTCGGACATCTCGACCACCGTGGCCGGCCTGCGGGGCCTCGAGCAGGTGATGATCGATATGCACGAGTCGCCGGAGGACCTCCACCGTCTGCTTGGGTTCATGCGCGACGCGATCCTCGAGGAGCACCGGCAAGCCGAGGAGGCCGGCAGCTTCTCGCTGACCACGCAGGCCAACCAGTCGATGCCGTACGCAGACGAGCTGCCTCGCCCGGCGGCGAACGCAGGGCCGTGCACGCGCAAGGAGCTGTGGGGATTCTGCGCCGCGCAGGAGATGGCGCTCGTCTCCCCGGAGTTCCACGACGAGTTCATCTTCCGGTACCAGAAGCCGATCTACGAGCACTTCGGCCTCGTTCATTACGGCTGTTGCGAGAACCTCGCGAAGAAGATCGATATGCTCCGGCGGCTGCCCAATCTCCGGTCGATCGCGGTGGCGCCGAGCGCGGACGTGCGCGCCTGCGCCGAGCAGATCGGACTCGACTACTCCATCTCGTACCGCCCGAACCCCACCGACATGGTATGCGCAGACTGGGATGAGGACCGGATCCGCCGGATCATCTCACGGGACCTGGGCTACATGAAGGGGCAGTACGTCCACGTCAGCCTCAAGGACATAGAGACCGTGCAGGGAGACGTGTCTCGGTTGAGACGATGGGTAGGAGTCGTCCGGTCGATCGTCGGCTGAGCGTATCAGTCCCGAGATAACTGGCCTCTCCTTACAGCCACAGAGCGCTCAGAGGCAGCGCGTGGAGATTGGCACCAAACGGCACCACCGCTTTGCCGCTGTAGAGAACGACGCCCGCCACGAACTGGTCGCCCACGGCAGCCTCGAGGGTACGGATGCCGTCGAAATCCGCGGCACTCACGTCGGCTCGACTCTTGACTTCGACGGCCGCGACCGACCCGTCGGGTCTCTCCAGCACGAAGTCGACTTCCTGATGGCTGCTCGTACGGAAGTGGAAGAGCTCTGCCCGCACGTCGCCGAAGGCGAGAAGCTTCCGGAGCTCCGTGGCCACGAAGTTCTCGACGACATGACCGAAGAGCTCGGGAGCGCGTTCCCGCATCTCGGCCACGCTTCTTCCCAGAAGGTGACACAGAACGAGCGTGTCTCCCAGGAATCCTTTTGCCGACTTGACGAGCCGCTTCCCGATGTTCCTGTGCCATGGAGACAGATCAAAGGTGAGGAACACGGCATTGAGCAGTGAGCGATATTTCGCGCACGTCACGGGATTCAGGCCAACATCCCTGGCTATCGCCGCATCGTTGAGCAGGCTGCCTGCACGCGAGGCCAGAACCCGAAGGAGGCGCGGGAGCACGGGAATCTTTTCGATTTCGGAGATGTTTCTCACATCACGCTGCAGGATGGTGGTCAGGTACGACTCGATCCACTCGGCACGGTCACGGTCGTCTCTTTCCACGAGCTCGGGGTACGTTGCGCGCGCAATGGCCTCAACCGGGTCGAACCGACTCGCGCCGAGGCCGGAGTAGTCCCGTTCGAAGATACGCTCCAGGAACCGGCCCGGCGTTCTCTCCACCTCGCAGACGGCGAACGGATAGAGGGTCTGGATACTCATCCTGCCCACCAGCGCGTCGGCCAGTCCGGGAAGGGTCATGATGTCGGCTGAACCGGTGAGCAGGTAGCGCGCGTTGCGAGCATCCGGATAGTCCATTCGCCGCTCGTCTACGACTTCTTTCAGCGCTCGAAAGAGATCCGGAACGAGCTGCACTTCGTCTATGATCATGGCAGCATCCCGAGATGAGAGGAACGACGCCGGCGACGATGCGGCAGCTGACATCTGGCTCGCGTTGTCCAGTGTGACGTATTCTGCCGGAAAGGAATCCCTGCTGAGGACGCGCACCAGGGTGCTCTTTCCCGACTGACGCGGGCCGTTGACGAAGACAACGGGGTTGGCATCAAGCGCGTGCAAGACGCGATCGGCAAGGCGGCGGGGGACCAGCTCCATCCATAATGAGTTTAGTGCTTAGAATTCATAAAAGCAAGCTTTATATTTGCACAATCTGCATTGCCGTTTCACCCCGAGTCCCACCGTGAAGCCCCGATCCGAAACCGCGGGACCCGAAGCGGTGCCGACGTAGCGTATCGCGACGAGCCCGAAGGATGAGAAGCAGACCGACGACTCGCCGTCAGGTCGCCGGGTCTGTCCTCTGCGAGCCGCCCTGGATATACTGCCGGGCAAGAGGATATATGAGCAACCGATACTCACCAGACGCCGATCTCCCCGTGCCCGCGCCCGACTTTGGGAACCTCCTCAAGGTGCTCGCCTGCGAGGCGCCTTCACGCCCAACGCTCTTCGAGTTCTTCCTCAACGGTCCGCTCTACCGCAGGCTCGCCGCGCACACCGGCCTGGACGTCGCGAGCGCCCCCGACTGGCTCATCGTGCAGCGGGGCTTCCTCGCGGCGGGTTACGACTACGCGACGACGCACCTCCCCGGATTCGTCTTTCCCGCGGACGAGCGCGCCCATGCCTCGACGGTCTCGCTCAACGAGGGTGCGGTCATCACGGACCGTGGTTCATACGATGCGTATGCGTGGCCGGACCCCGCTGAGGCGAACTACGCCTTCCTCGATGAAGCGGCAGAGGCGCTGCCGCCCGGCATGAAGCTCATCGTGCCGTGTCCCGGCGGCGTGCTGGAGAACGTGATCAAGCTCGTAGGCTACGAACCGCTGTGCATCATGATCGCCGACGACGAGCAGCTCGTCTTCGACCTCTTCGAGCAGGTGGGAAGCAGGCTCGCCGCGATGTACGTGCGCGCTGCCCCGCACCCCGCGGTGGGCGCCTGCATCTCCAACGACGACTGGGGCTTCAAGAGCCAGACGATGCTCTCGCCGGCGGATATGCGCCGCTTCGTCTTCCCCTGGCACGAGCTGATCGTGGAGAAGATCCACGCCGCCGGGAAGCCGGCCATCCTCCACTCGTGCGGGTACTATGGCGAAGTGATCGACGACGTCATCGAGTCCATGGGGTACGACGGACGCCACTCGTACGAGGACACGATCGAGCCGGTGGAGCAGGCGTACGACTCGTTGCGAGGCCGCATCGCGGTCATGGGGGGAATCGACGTCGACTTCATCTGCCGGCATAGCCCGCAGGAGGTATACGAGCGATCGGCCGCGATGCTCGATCGCTCCTCGCCCGGAGGCTTCGCGCTGGGCACGGGCAACAGCGTGCCGGAGTACGTTCCGGATGAGGGGTACATGGCGATGATCCGCGCAGCGCTCGACCGGCGGTGAGCCGGCCGGAAGGCCGGGCGGTACAGCGTCGGCCCGGATCCGGGTTCACCCCTTCTCGAGCGTTACTGACACGAACTCGCGCGCGGGATCACGGTCCTTCTGACGCGCCACCTCGAACATCTCCGCCCAGCAGCCGAAGACGTTATCCGGCTCGGGGAGGTCCTTCTCCAGGATGCGGTGGAGCTTGCGCAGATTCCGCGACGGCACGGCCGGGTAGAGGTGATGGTCTACGTGGTCGTCGAGCCCCCAGAAGAAGGTCCTGACGAACCAGCTGACCCTGATTGATCGGGTGTTGAGCCGGTGGTCCTTCACATTGTAGGGCCGTCCGATGTGCTTGGTCGCGTGCCAGAGCACCTCGATAGGCGCGCCGATCTGCCACGCAATCGTGACGAAGAGGAGCAGCTCCCAGCGACCAGAGATGACTGCGGACGCTGCCACGGCAAGGTGAACGGCGAGGATGCCCAGCGACTCCATGCGGATCGCACGGTTCTCCTTCTCCGTGCAGTGGTCGCGCATCATCCAGTTCTTCTTCCCGGCGATGCGCCTGACCTGGGTCGCCACGTGCCTGAACAGATCCACGATCGCACCCACCACGAGGATCTTCGCTACGAGGCTCAGGAGAAACCGCCGCAGCCACTTTGTCGTTATGATTTCCGGCCAGTCGGTTTCAGGGTCGTGGCCACGCACCATCGTATAGCGGTGGTGGAGCTTGTGCGAGACGCGGGCGTAGGTGGGACTGTTCCACATGAGCGTCTGCACGAAGAAGAAGAGGATCTCGCTGAGCCAGTCGGCCGATTTTGCGAACACGGTCTTGTGCTGCAGCTCGTGCCCGATCGCGACCCAGAACCCGTAGAAGAAGTAGTAGACGTAGAGCACGGGGATCGCGAGCCAGATGCTGACCCGCGCGACGGAGACGGTCGCAACCGCGGAGACGGTCAGAAGCCCCATGAAGTAGAGGACCCTGATGAGCCCGTTCAGCGTGCTCCGTTCGGAGAGCTCGCGCAGGACCGTCTTGTCAAGCGGCGGCCGCTTCCAGTCCTTGCGCTGATTGTCCCACTCGTAGTCGGACAACTGCTCTCGTGACACAAACCTCGTTGACGACATGGCATCTCCCCGGCATCCGGCATAGGTGATCTGTTCACTCTTATATCAGGCCGGATCGTTCGCGGCAAGATGCCGGCGCTTGCTTACCAGCAGCAATAGCCGCCGTCGATCAGGAGATCCGCGCCGGTCATGTAATCCGAGACCTCGGCGGCGAGATAGACGATCGCGCCCTGCAGATCCTCCGGACTCGCCATATGCCCCAGCGGGATCCGCGGCAGCCACTCGGGCAGCATCGACTGGCCTTCAGGGGTCTCGAGCAGCTTGTCCACGAGGAGCGTCCGCGTGTACCCGGGACTGATGCTGTTGACGCGGATGCCCTTCGGTGCCCACTCGGCGGCGAGGCTGCGCGTCATGTGCAGGACCGCTGCCTTGGACGAATTGTAGGCGACCTGGTTCTGCGGCGTGTTGACGATGTGCGCGGACATGGACGCGGTATTGATGATCTTCCCATAGCCGGCGGGCGCCATCACGCGGGCAGCCTCGCGGGCGCAGAGGAAGACGGCATCCAGGTTGAGCGCCATGAGCCGACGCCATTCGCCGAGCTCCATCCCTTCGGCCTCCCGCCAGATGCCTATGCCGGCGTTATTCACGCTGACGGTCAGCACGCCCCACGCGTCTACCACCGCATCGACCATGGCGGCGACCTGTCGCTCGTCGGTCACATCTGCGCGCAGCGCCATCGCCGTGCACCCCTTTGCCTCGAGCTCGGACACGACCGTGCGGGCGCACCCCTCGTCGATGTCCGCGACGGCGACCTTCGCCCCGGCCTCCCCGAGCGCGTGGCAGAAACTCCTGCCGATCCCCTGCCCGCCGCCGGTCACGATCGCCGTGCGCCCGTCGAGCCGAAACCTGTCAAGAATTGCCATTGTTGCCTCCCGGCGCGCGCGGCGCGCCGCGCGTAGCCCGCTCCGCTTCGTTGTACGTGGCATGTCGCGCATACTCGTCGAGCATGATGTGATAGCTCTCGAGCGGCATCCCCTTGAAGACGCAGTTCGAGGTGGAGAAGATGAACCCGCCGCCGGGCTTCCCGTGGGTCATCGCGTACCGGACCGACTCGCGGATCCGCCCCTCGTCCACCTCCTGCAGGAGCGAGGCCTGGACGTTTCCCATGAGAATGAGCCGGTCCCCGTAGCGGTGCTTCACCTCCGCGATATCCATGTGCCCCTGCGGGTCGATCGACTGGTACCCGTCGAGCCCGGTGGACACGAGCTGATCGAGGACGAGCCGCAGGTCGCCGTCCGAGTGGAGGATCGCCTTCGTTCCGAACTCGTGCATCCGCGCGACGATCTGCTCGAGGTAGGGGGTCACGAACTTGGCGAACATTGTGGGGCTGATGAAGGGGCCCTGGTTGTAGCCGTAGTCGCTGTTGATGCAGATGAAGTCCACTCCCTGGTCGACCTGCCGGCGCGCGAGCTCGATCGAGTCGGCCATCTTGGTCCGGGCCTCTGTGTGGACCCGCTCCGGCTCCTCGAAAAGCTTCACGACGAAATCCATCATCTCTTCGCCGGAAGGCATCCAGAAGGTGCCCTGCCCGTTGAAGCTGTAGATCATTACCCGATCGCCAAACCTTCTGCGGCCGCGGGGAATCACCTCGCCGTCGAAATGGCCGCACAGATCCGCCGGCAGGGCAATTGCGCACCAGTCGTAGCGGTCGATGATGCGCTCCCAGATGGTGAAGGTGCGCTCGAGCAGCGTCTCGCGTTCTGCCGCGGAGGCGCGGCCCACCTCTTCAGGCGTCGGCCAGGAGAGCCCGAAAGCCTCCTGCTCGAGCTGGAAGACGAGCTCGAAGTGGGGAACTCTGTCCGGTATTTCCCGGTCGAAGACCTTCTGGAGCCGTTGTCGTGGCGTCATGTCTGCTCCTGCGCAAGTGAGTTAGAAACCGGCGTCTGAGTCGCGGACCGCGCGTAGCGGCGACCGGAATCTCGTCCCAGTGCCGGACAAGCCAGACGTAGAAGTCGGCGACCGTTCGGCCCTCGGCATACGCGAGCACACCCGAATCCGTGATAAGCTTTGCCAGCGGCGTGTAGATCGACTCGTACCACGATTGGGTAGCGTCGTGGTAGGAGATGCGGCGTCCGGCGGCGGCCTCGAGCATGCTGCGGTGGCAGGTAATGTGGACCACCAGATCCTCGTAGCCACCGGCTGACGTCAGCGCAACCGAGTCGCCCGGCAGAACGTCCAGGGCGCCGAGCGCCGCCACAAACCGCTCGCGTTCATACCGCAGGATCGCCGCCTTGATCTCGTCAATCGAAGCGGCCTGCGATACGTCGATTTCGGTGGTCAGCGCCGTCACATCGGCATCAAGATACGCCATGCCTCGCGATCGCGCGAACGATAGGAAAACTTATCGGCGCGGTTGAGGGGTTTCGCGGGCGGGTGGCCCTCGCCACGTCATCTGCGCCCCCTGGGTCACGGTCGGGTCGCGTCGCGGACGGGCCGAAACTGAGC
>SLST01000576.1 GCA_007130265.1 Spirochaetales bacterium | reverse complement strand
GAGAGGAGCCGGTACGACTCGGGGTACTCGCGGCGATGGCGGGAGAGAGCCTCTTCCTGCTCGGCCCTCCGGGTACCGGCAAGAGTCTGATCGCCCGGCGACTCCAACAGGCATTTCGTGGCGCGAAAGGATTCTCCTACCTGATGGGACGATTCAGTACCCCGGACGAAGTCTTCGGGCCGCTGTCCATACGAACGCTGCGCGCTGAGGACCGGTACGAGCGCGTCATCGCCGGGTATCTGCCGGATGCCGACGTCGTGTTCCTGGACGAGATATGGAAAGCGAGTCCGCCGATCCAGAACGCGCTGTTGACGGCGCTCAACGAGCGCAAGTTTCGTAACGGCAGCGAGGAGATCGGGATCCCCATGAAAGTCTTCGTCGGCGCCTCGAACGAGCTTCCGGACGAGGACCAGGAGGCAGCCGCGTTCTGGGACCGTTTCCTCGTGAGGCTGGTCCTGGAGCCCATCAGGGATGCCGATGCCTTTGCGCTCCTGCGCGCCGAGACCGGAGACCCGTACCGAACGGTCATCGACGAGCAGACCCGGATCTCCCAGGCGGAGTTCGACGCATTGCGAGACGCCGAAGCCTCCGTGACTATTCCAGCGCAGGTGATCGAGCTCATCGCGGCGATACGCAGATCGCTCGCCGAGGGCACCGCCGACTCCGCGGCGCTCTATGTGTCCGACCGGCGCTGGAAAAAGATAGCCTCACTGCTGCGCATGAGTGCTCTCCTTCACGGCCGGGACAGCGTGGAGCCCGTTGACTGCGCGATCATCAAGGCATGCGCATGGTCTACGGTGGCCGAGCGCCCGCGCGTTGCGGTAGTTGTCGCCGAACACATCGCCGAACGATCGGGCCACGGCGAGGTCGCCGACGATCTGGACGAGCGTCTCATTGCGCTACGCGCGGCGTACACCGAATCGGTCTCCGAGGTCGTGGAGGACGACCTGCCCCGGCCGGTTGTCTACCGCGATGAGTACTACCGCCTCGTACCGACCGGCGAGACCGCCGTAGCGATGACAAGAGACGCGGCGGCTGAGCAGCTTCTCGTCTGGCACGGAGACGTCGATGAGCTCGCCATCGGGGACGAGGCGGACGTTGACCTGTTCGTCTACGATACGGACGGTCGGCTCGTCGGCTCGCAGCAACCGCGGGTGGAACGCGAGGAGGCATGGCGCGTGCGCGTCGACGGCGAGACGTACGAGATCGAGACGACGGTGGAAAGGGTGACTTCAGAACGACACCGTACGCCGACGCCGCGGGAGCGCAGCGCGCTCTCGCAGCAGATCAGCGCGCTCGTCGATTCGGCGGAGTCACGCCTGCGCGAGCTCATGGACGAACAGACGCGGCTCGAGGACTCGGCGAGACGACATCTGTTCGTCTCTACCGCGGATGCCGCGGTTGTGGTGGAGTCGATCCGGACGACCGCCCGCCGGATCGGCGAGACCCGACTCCTCGCGCTCGAGCTCGCCGCGGCCGTGACGGGCGACTAGCGTGCACATCTGCCGGTACTTCCACGACGACGACCAGATTCCCCAGGCGATCCGTGCGACGCTCGAAGACTCGCTCTACCGCGCCTTTGTTGGCGAGCGTGGCCCTGGAACTGCAGCCGACCACGACTCGGTGCCTGAGCCGATCCGAGAGACGCTGGACAGACTGATCAGTACGGTATCCTTCACCCCCTACACGGCAGCGAACGCGCGGCTCAGCGAACGGCTTGCCCACGAAGCAGTGCACTGGGTTAGCGACCGATGGGCGGAGATCGGGTCGACAGATCCGTTCGAAGAGGAACAGCACGAGATCGACGCGGTGACCACGGGCTCAGACCCGACCAATACGGCGCGGATGATGGCCAGCCGACGACCGGAGCTCGCGAGCTTCGCCGGGTTGATCGCAACGGCGCCCCCTGTCGCGAAGTCCAGGGAGGATCTCCCGGGGCTTCGGCTCGACGACGAGGCACGGCAAACGCTGCTGATCCGCCGCTGGCGCGAACGGATGGAGCGGGACCGCGCACATCACCAGGCGCGACTCCTCGGCCGATCGCTCGGCGGGTTCATCACCGAGCTCGAAGCGCTCGTTCCTCGTCTCGTGCGCGAACAGCGGGTCGTTCGCGACGTGTTCGGAAACGAAGATGCGCTGTGGGACCTCTCCCGGCACGAGTGGGAAGAGCTTCGGCTCGAGGGGCTTGAGGAGGCCTCACAGACGCTGCGGGAACACCCGGAGATCGACCGACTCGCCGAGCTGCTCGGCAAGAGCCGATCGGTCTCCGAGCAGCGGACCGTCGACAGGGTGGAGCGCAGGGTGCGCCTTCGGCCGGTAGGCGTGGGAAAGAGCGAGGTTACCGGCGTGCGGGCCGGGGATGACCTCACGAGCCTGCTTGCCTCCGAAGTCGCGCTTCTCGCGCATCCTCAGACCGAGGAGCTCTTCTACGCGAAGCTCGCCCGGCGTGAGCTGCTGGTACTCGACTACAACCGGCAGCAGATGGTCGAGGACGTGATCGTCAGAACCGTGCCTTCGCGCGAGGAGGTTCCTGTTGACCGCGGTCCGGCGATCGTCTGCGTCGACACCTCCGGCTCGATGCTCGGACACCCGGAGAAAGTGGCGAAGGCGACGGTTCTCGCGCTTGCAGGACGACTCGCCGTCGACCGGCGCCGGCTCGAGGTCATCGCGTTTTCAAGCCAGGTTCGGTCCTTTGCGCTCGCGCCCGAGACGACAAACCTGCCCGATCTGGCACATTTTCTTGCGGGCGGATTCCACGGCGGCACGGATCTCGGCAAGGCGCTCGCAGCGGCGCTCGAGACGCTCGAGCGCGAGGAGTGCCGTCACGCCGACGTACTGGTCATCTCGGACTTCCGCGTCCCCAAGATCGCCGACCGCTTTCTGTCGCGCATCACCGCGCAGCACCGAACCGGCACGCTCTTCCACAGCCTCACCGTCGCGCGCCTCCCGGTTGTGGATCCGCTTCACATCTTCGACTCC
This sequence comes from Spirochaetales bacterium, assembly GCA_007130265.1. GTDB lineage: Bacteria > Spirochaetota > Spirochaetia > DSM-27196 > SLST01 > SLST01. Next base: position 3,262 of record SLST01000576.1, on the reverse strand, counting down.
TCCTGGCTCTTCAACACGGAATCGGGCAGAATTGCGCCGGAGTCCTTACGAGCCGTACCTTAGGCCTGCACCGCCCGGAAGCCGGGCGCCGGTTGCGACAGCATCGGCTTCGGCGCTTGATTGTCTCCAGCCTGAGGGGGATACTGAAGCATGACCAAACGACTCGGACCGATCATCGACGAAATCCTCGACTCCTACTACGAAATCGGCGGGATCAACCACATCGAAGGCCCCAAACTTCCCTCGCGTGTCGCGATGCACCAGATCGTCGAAGACCTCGAGGCGATCATCTTTCCGGGCTATCACGACGAGGAGCCGGCGCGGGTCGAACACCTCAAGTTCACCGTAGGCGAGCGGGTCAGCCGAGTGGCGCGGAACCTTACCGAGGAAATCCAGAAGTGCCTCTGCTTTCAGCGAGGCATCGAGCACGACGATCGCTGCGGCCATCCGGCCGCTCAGTCGCCGGACGAGAAGGGATTCGAGGACTGTCGCGAGCGAGCGGAGAGCATCACGAACGACTTCATCGCTCAGATTCCGGAGCTCCGCCGGCGGATCAGGCTCGACGTGGAGGCGGCGCTGACCGGCGACCCTGCAGCGCAGAGCCGCGAAGAGGTTATCCTCGCCTATCCGGGGATCGAGGCGGTCCTGGTGTACCGGCTCGCTCACGAGCTGTTCACCCGGGACGTGCCGCTCCTGCCCCGGATGATGACCGAGTACATTCACGGACGAACCGGGGTGGACATCCATCCGGGCGCCACCATCGGGAACTACTTCTTCATCGACCATGCGACCGGAGTTGTGGTGGGCGAAACCACCATCATTGGAGACCGGGTAAAGGTCTATCAGGGCGTAACTATCGGGGCCTTGAGCGTGAAGAAGGAAGAGGCGAACAAGAAACGCCACCCGACGATCGAAGACGACGTGACCATCTATGCCGGCGCAACGATTCTCGGGGGTAGTACGGTCATCGGGACCGGCTCGATCATCGGGGGGAACGTCTGGATCACGTCGAGTATCCCCGCCGGGAGTCGGATCTTCTACAAGCCCGGCGACTTCCACGTCGCGAAAACCCGCAACCGGGAGCCGCGCACGGTGTAGGTAGGGACGAGGCGATCTACCGCCGGGGAGCCGCGGAAACCGCGGTCGTGTAGTCTACGAAGATCATCGAATCGGCATATCCCTCTATCTGCCTGACCCAGCCGAGGAACTTCTCCGCCTCGGCACGAACCGCGAACGGACCGAGCCGCAGCCGGTAGAACAGAGTGCCCTCGACGACTCTCGTCACGATACGCGTGCCCAGTTGGTGCTCGCGCAGCACCCGTTGCGCCTGCTCGACCGTGTCACGGTTCGGCGACGAGATGACCTGTACCCAGTACGCGCGGTCGGAGAGCTCCGGCGAGGCCGGAGGCGCCGGGGCCGGCCGGGTAACGGGTGCCCGCGGCTCCGCCACCGGTGCAGGGGTCGGCTCCGGGACCGCGGCGACGGGAGCAGGCTCAGTCGGGCGTGACTCGACGGGGCTCGGCTCGACAGGAGCCGGCTCGACGGGCGTCGCGTCGGGCCGAACGGGAGGCGTCTCGTCCGTGATAATCCGATCGGGACGGGTGGCCCGGGGCTCAGGCTCTTCCTCGACGACTCCATACGTCACGACAAGCTCGTCGTCGGTCGGATCGGGTTCGGATATCTCGAGACCCGGACGCTCTCCTACGCCGCGCAGGTAGTCGAGCGGCTCCCACTCGAGCATCCCGCCCGAATCAGCGATCGCGTCGGGCTCGACCTGATCGCGCGGGTAGAACAGCCACATACCGACACCGATCGTGACGGCAATGACAATCGTGACGCTGACAATAATGAGAAGGACCTTTCGCTGCTCCACTCGTCTCCACCCGTCATGGTAAGGGGACCCGGGCTGCGATCTGCTCGCGAAGCCGCTCCCGATCACCGTCGTTGTCTACACTATGAGTTTCGGCATCGGGTGGCGAATGTTGAGGATCTACGTCGCGTTGGGCGCGCAGCCGCTTGACGACGTCCAAGACCGATGCGCCGTCCCGCTCCTTCGCCCGACGCCAGGTGACGCAGAACGGCGCACGAACATGGAGCACCACGTCGCAGAGACGATCGAGCCCCATGCGCGACAGAATCGCGGCGTTGATGACGACGCCTGGCGGGGCTTCGCCTCCCCCCACTCCGCGCTCCCGGTACTCGTGAACCCGTTCCGCGGTCATCTCGACCATCGCCGGATGCACGATCGCTTCGAGCCGACGCAACCGCGCCGAGTCGGAGAAGACGAGCTGTCCAAGCGCTTTTCGATCGATGCTGCCGTTCGTCGCGAGCACGCCATCGCCGAAGGCGTCGACGACGCGGTCTCGTTCGCGGGCGAGCGCTTCGTGGCCGACTCGGTCAACGTCGATCTGCACGTAGCCGTGCTCGGCGAGGATCTCGGCGGCGGTGCTCTTGCCGGCGCAGTAGCGGCCGGTCACTCCCACGACGATCAATGCATCGCCCCCCAGCTCGCGCCGGTCTCGAGGCTCACCTTGAGGGGAATGGAGAGCGCAACGGCCGCGGACATGACGCGCTGCACGAGCTCACCGACCGTCGCTACCTCGCTCGCCGGACATTCGAGGATGAGCTCGTCGTGCACCTGCAGGAGCAGGCGACTCTCGAGAGCACGTCGGTCGAGCTCCGAGGCGAGATCGATCATCGCCCGCTTCATGATATCGGCTGCGCTGCCCTGGATAGGAGTGTTCACCGCTACGCGCTCTGCCGCCATCTTCACCGTTCTGTTCCGGTTCGAGATGTTTGCGATGTACCGCCGGCGCCCGAGAATCGTCTCTACGTAGCCACGCTCCTCGGCCTGAGCGACCGTCTCGTTGATGAAGCCCTTGATCCGCGAGTAGGTGGCAAAGTACGCCTCGATGAAGCTGTCCGCATCGCGCCGCGGAATCCCGAGCTCACGCGCGAGTCGGAACGCGCTCATCCCGTACATCACCCCGAAATTGATCGTCTTCGCGATGCGCCGCTGCGCGGGCGTCACCTCGTCGGCTGAAACACCAAAGATGAGCGATCCGGTGTGCCGGTGCACATCGGTTCCCTCGGCAAAGGCGCGTTTGAGCCCCGGATCGTCGGAGAGGTGCGCGAGCACGACGAGCTCGATCTGCGAGTAATCGGCGCTCACAAAGACCCACTCTTCGCGCGGGACAAAGGCGCTTCGGATCCGACGCCCCTCCTCATCGCGTATGGGGATGTTCTGAAGGTTCGGGTCGGT
>SLST01000106.1 GCA_007130265.1 Spirochaetales bacterium | reverse complement strand
GCTGATCGCGGCCTACTTTGGCGGGGTGCTGTTCGTGATCCGGAAGGTGACGGATGCGGTACTCATCCAGGTGATCATCGCGGGCGTCGGGCTGGTCGGTGTGGTCGGCATGGGGTGGGCGCTCGTCTCACGCATACTCGAACTGAGGAGAGGACAGGAAGATGACATTGGTAAGTACTGATTTCGTGTCGGGCAGGGAGGTCGAGACGATCTCGATCGTCAAGGGCTCGATGATCCAGTCGAAAAACATCGGCCGGGACATCGGCTCAGCATTCAAGTCCATCGTCGGCGGAGAGCTCAGTGGCTACTCCCAGATGATCAACGAGGCGCGGTCGATCGCGACCAAACGCATGGTCGAGGAGGCAGAGTCGCTTGGGGCCGACGCGGTAATCAACATCCGCTACGCCTCGGCCGCCGTGATGCAGGGCGCCGCGGAGGTCATGGTCTACGGCACGGCGGTGAAGTTCGTGTGACGCGGCGGGGGTCCAACGTGCGGTCGTAGAGGCTGCGGAACGTGCGGCGAAAGCTCCTGAGCTCGTGGAAGTGCTCGAGTTGATCGCGTCCGAGAAGCGCGGGGCGAAGCTCGGGAACCTCGTGTCCCATGCGGTTCACCAGATCGCGATGCCACGTCGAGCCCTCGATCTCGTTCTCGAAGAATTCCGCCACCCGGAGAAAGTAGTTCTCTATTGCTTGTAGAGGTAGTGGAGCGTGAACCCGACGGCTGCCCATGCCATCGGGTCTGAGGCGTCGAAGTCAGCCTCCGCTCGCTCGAACATCGTGGCGAAGTCCCGGCGCTGTGCGAGAACGTGTTCGAGGGCGATCTCGAGATCCTCCCTCAGCGCGGCGTACGCCTCAGCGGTCCGTGCCATATACCCTCTCCCCCCGACGCATGATCATGTCGTGGAATCGGTTGCTTGCCGTGTCAAGATCAACGAGATCAACGTCGAACTCGCTCTCCGGCAGGCGAGCGTAGAGCGAAATGATGTCGCCGCCGCGGGCCTCTGCGGCCTTACGGTTGCGGGCGCTTCGGCTTTCACGATGGCGCGTAGTTTCTCGTCCACGGAAGCGCTCCACGGGCGATTGTACCACGACTGACGCGACGGCAGCATCCGGGATCAGTCGTCGATCCAGCGCGCGGCGATCCGCGCGAGCTCCGAGATCGCGTCCGCGCCGTGGTCGACGAAACTCTTCACCCGCGGAAACCTCAGATCGAGATACTCGTGTGCCATGGTGTTCCGAAGCGGGGCGAGCGGCTTGAGGCGACCGGAGAGTGGATCGAAAGGCGGGGTCGTCTCGAGATCCTCGAGAATCTGGCCGTAGGTCCGTGGAACGGCCCTGTGCTCTGAGGAAAGGACGATCTTCGCGATGTCTATCGCCGCGGTGATCAGCATCTCCACCCACCGGTCGAGGTTTCGTCGCAGATCACGATCGTTGCGGTAATGACTCAGCGCGATGTCGGCGAACTTCGGCCGGTCGGCCATCTCCTGGTCAACGTACTCCACGATCCGCCGCAGACGTTCCCGGTCGATCTGCGAGAGCGAGGTGCTTCTCGCGGCGATCTCGCGGAACTCCTGCTCGGTAGCAAGGAAGTCAATTGCCGTGTTCGTCACGGCCAGATAGTACCGCGCAGAGAGCTGTTCGTCGCGGATGACGATGGGGCTGCCGGTGAGGAGCGCTGCAGAACAGACCGTCGCAGGCGCGCGGTTCAGGATCAGAAGATCGACGTTGCGGTCCGCCGCTCGTTCGAGCGCGATCTGCGCGTCGGCCTCCCACGGAACCTCGCGTTCGGCCTCAACCTCCAGAGCGCCACGCGAGTCCACGTAGACTCCCACATCGAGGTCCGAATCGTCACGCAGTCGTCCGCTCACCGCCGAGCCGAAGAGGACCGCGAAGGACACCGGGAAGCCCGCGAGGGCGTCATCCAGCTTCGCGATGAGCGCGTCGAGCATGAGCGATCCAGCCATGCTCCTACCATAGCATGCCCCGCGATCCGCTGTCCGCTAACGCAAATCTAACGCGAATGCAGTACTATGCAGGTGAAACCATGGAAGGACCACAGGAGCTCGACAACCGGCTCGCCGCGATGACTCGGAACGTGCTGCGCATGGGGGTGCTCGTGGAAGAGGCGCTGCGCAAGACGCTTACAGCGCTCGAGACCGAAGACTTCGCGCTCGCCGCGGAAGTCGTCCGCGACGACCGGCGGATCGACGACATGCAGGCGACGGTTGAGGACCAGTGCGCGAGCATCATCGCCGATGAGCATCCGGATGGACAGACGCTGCGTCGGATTCTGACCGCGATCAAGGTCGCTTCGGAGCTCGAGCGCATGGGCGACCACGCGCGTCACCTCTCCAAGCGGGCCCGCTCGATCACCGACGCGGCCTTCTTCGAGGTCCTGCCGCTGATCCAGCAGATGGCAGAGCGCGGCGTCGCGATGGTGCACGACGGCCTGACGGCGTTCACCGAAGACGACGAAGGTGCTGCCTGCGACGTTGCCGCCCGCGATGACGAGATCGATCGGCTGCATGCCGAGATTTACCGGAGACTGCTGGCGGTCATGCGCGAGAACCCGGCGCTGCTTGAGAAGGGGACCGAGCTGATCCTCGTCAACCGGTTCCTCGAGAGGCTCGGCGATCATGTGACCAACATGTGCGAATCAATAGTGTTCTCACGGCGTGCCGAGCATGTGGAGCTGAACAAGTAGGAGAGCCTTTCGTGGGAAGCGAGCGAATCCTCGTCGTCGACGACGAGCAGGACATTCTCGAGCTCATCGGCTACAACCTCCGGAAGGCCGGGTACACCGTGGAATCGGTTGCGACAGGTGAGGCAGCACTCGAAGCCGCACGCAAGCGCATCCCGGACGCCGTAATCCTGGACCTTCTTCTGCCCGGTCTTGACGGCGTAGAGGTATGTCGGCGCCTGAAGAGCGACGAGGCCACGCGGGCGGTACCCATCCTCATGTTGACCGCAAAGTCCGAGGACTCGGACATCGTCTCCGGACTCGAGGTGGGGGCCGACGACTACATAACCAAGCCCTTCAGCCCGCGGGTCCTCGTCGCGCGGCTACAGACTGCACTGCGCCGCGTTCACGACTCGCGGGCCGACCCGGCCGCAAACCCGGTGCTTCGGATCCACCGGCTCGAGATCGACGCGCAGCGGCACACGGTTCTATGCGCCGGCGAGGCTGTCGAGCTTTCGGCAACCGAGTTTGCACTTCTCGAGATTCTCGCGCGCAATCCCGGATGGGTCTTCTCGCGCGCGAGGATTATCGATGAAATCAAGGGTTCTGACTATCCGGTCACCGAGCGATCGGTCGACGTGCAGATACTCGGGCTTCGGCGGAAGCTCGGAGAGCACAGCAACCTCATCGAAACGGTACGCGGGGTCGGCTACCGGTTGCGGGCCGAGTAGACGATGCACAGATCACTCCTGTACCAGCTCTATCCGCTCTACGCGGTCGCGATTCTCGTCGCAGTCGCGACGCTCATCCTCGCTGCCTCTCACCTGTTCCGGGAGGCCTTCTACGCGGAGAAGGAGGCCGAGCTCACAAACTCGGTGACGCTGGTCGTGAACGCGCTCGGCGCCGAATCGCTCGAAGGTCGCACCGACGCCCAGTCCCTCGTGACCGCCCTCATTCGAGGCACCACGAACCGCCTCACGCTCATAGCCGGTGACGGAACGGTGCTCGCCGACTCGGATGCGGATCCCCCGACGATGGAGAACCACTTGGAGCGCCCCGAGGTCCGCGGCGCGCTGGCTGACGGATTCGGAACCGACGTGCGGATAAGCGCCACTACCGGCGAGAACAGCATGTACGTCGCGACCCTCGTTCGCGACGAGACCGGCTCTCCGGTCGCGGTCGCCCGGATCGCCGCGTCGATCACCCGAATCGACGCACGCTCGCAGGACGTCATACGGGTCCTCGTCATCGCAGGAGCGATCGTCGTCGCCACGACGGCGCTCTTCGCCGGGCTCGTCATCGCGCGGGTCCACCGGCCGCTGCGTGCGATCCGGACGGGAGCCGACCGGTACGCCGGCGGCGACCTGCGGCACCGCATTACCGTGGGTCGTGCTCCTGCGGAGGTCCTCCAGATCGCCGAGACGCTCAACGCGATGGCGGGCCAGCTCTCCGAGACGATCGGGCGGATCACGACGCAACGCAACGAGCTCGAGGCGGTGCTCGGTGCGATGGTCGAGGGGGTCATCGTCGTCGCCGGCGACCGTACCATCAGATCGCTGAACGAGGCCGCCGCCGGGATGTTCGGTGTCTCACGTACCGAGATCGATCGGCATGCAACCATCCTGGGTACGCTGCGCAACACGGAGCTCGATGCCATAGCCGAGGAGGTCATGGCCACCGGCCACCCGGTCGAGGCCACCATCACGCTCTACCGAAAGCACGCGATCAGCCTGCAGGTACACGGAACCGCACTCGCGAGCGACTCCGACTCAGGCGTGCTCCTGGTCCTGAACGATATCACCCGTCTCAAGCGGCTTGAAGACGTGCGCAGAGACTTCGTCGCGAACGTCTCGCACGAGCTCAAGACTCCCATCACGACGATTCTCGGGTTCGTGGAAACGCTCCGCGAAGGCGCTCTCCACGAGCCCGAATCCGCCGAACGATTCCTCGCCATCGCCCACTCGAATGCCGAGCGGCTGAGTCTGATCGTCGAGGACCTCCTTAGCCTGAGCCGTCTCGAGTCGCTTGAAACGGAGGCCCCGGTGGAGGAGTGCACGATTCGCGACATCGTCGACAAGGCAGTCGAGTCGTGCATTCGATCAGCCGAGCAGAACCGCATAACGGTCGAACGCGGCCACTCCGGACCCGCTGTAGTCAATGTCAACCGGACGCTCGTGGAGCAGGCGCTGATCAATCTCGTGAACAACGCGATCAAGTTCAGCCCCGAAGGCAGCGTCGTTCGCATCGATACCGTGGTCAGAGGTGACGAGCTCACGATCGCGGTCAAGGACCACGGCTACGGTATCCCGCGCAGGGATCTTCCCCGCATCTTTGAACGGTTCTACCGCGTTGACCAGGCTCGAAGCCGTGCGTTGGGGGGGACAGGCCTGGGTCTCGCGATCGTCAAGCACATCGCGATCGCACACCGCGGCGAGGTAACGGTTGAGAGCGTCGAAGGCCGCGGGAGCACGTTCACGCTCCGAATCCCGGGCGGAAAGCCGGACGCTGAATAAGCAAGGTTCGAGCCGTGTAGTATTGCAGTAGCCGGCCGTGCATGAGCACAGCCATGACCGGAGGTGTCCATGATCGATTTCATCGACGTCAGGAAGCTCTACGGAACCGTGAGGGCGCTCGACGGCGTCTCCTTTCGTGTGAACCGCGGTGAGGTGTTCGGCTTCATAGGGCCGAACGGCGCGGGGAAGACCACGAGCATCAAGATACTGACGGGCATGGTCCGCTCCTACGAAGGGAGTGTCCTGATCGAGGGCAAACCGCTCGAAGACGAACGCGCTTCGTTCCACCGGCGCGTCGGCTATCTCCCCCAGACTGCGGGCTTCCAGGAGTGGCGCACGGTACGTCACGCGCTCGACACGTTCGGCAGGCTGAGCGGGATCGTCCACCCGGAGCTCGGTCGGCGGATCGACGAGGTCGCGGCACGGCTCGGGCTCGTGGAATCACTCGACCGTAAGATCGTGCACCTCTCAGGCGGCATGCAGCAACGACTGCGCTTTGCACAGGCGATCCTCCACGAGCCGGAGGTCATCATCCTCGACGAACCGCTCTCCGGCCTCGATCCGTCGAGCCGCGCGGAGCTCAAGCGAACGATTCGGGAGCTTGCCTCAGAGGATCACACAATCGTGCTTACGTCTCACGTCCTCTCCGATGTGGAAGACCTCGCAAGCAGGATCGCGATCATAGACCGCGGGATCATCCGGGACAGCGGAACGCGCGAGGAGCTGCGCGACCGTTACAATGTCGCGGCGCTCGTGGAGATCACCGGATCCGGCGTTGGCGCTCAAGCCGACGCCTTCTCCAGGCTCCCGGCAGTCGCCGGCATCCGTAAGGACGCCGATGCGTCCGGCGCACCGTCGGCCCTCCGCGCCGCGCGTACAGAGAGGCTCGTTCTCGAGATTGACCCGCGCGCCGACATCGACGCCGCCCTGCACGAGATCATGCAGTTCATCGTCAAGGGGCACGTCATGGCACGATCGGTCCGGCACCTCCAGCCCAGCCTGGAGGACGTCTATCTCTCACTCACGGAGGCATCGCGTGAATAGCCTGATGATCTACAGGGATG
>SLST01000239.1 GCA_007130265.1 Spirochaetales bacterium | reverse complement strand
GCCACGGCGTCGGCGGCGCAGGTAAGGTTGAGCGTGAGGGTGTCGCGACGGATCACGCCCTCGGCGATCCGGGCGAGCGTCTCGCGGTACGAGCCCGAGCCTCGGTCGGCGAGATCGTGGATGAAGAGCAGCTGCGATGCGCCGCGCCACTGCTCCTCGTGGCGGTCGGCGTCGGAGAATGAGCGGGCCGCTCGCACCGCGGCGAAGTGGTGACCCGAAGGCAGCACGGCGCCGCTCATGCCGCTCTTCGCCTCTTTGACCAGATCATCGAGCCGGTCGGTGTCGTCGAAGGGAGTCTCGAGGAGCAGCTCCAGGGCGAGCTCGAGCGCCTCCTCGGCGGTCGACTCGAGCACTTTGATCCGGAACACGACGAAACGGTCCGCGCTTTTCGTCTCTCCAACCCGGAGCCCCGCTTCGCAGTAGCTTCCGAACCCGCCCATCCTGAGGGCGATCTCGGTGGCGACCTCGTCGTAACTGCGCCCCGGCAGCCCGAGCTCGCCGATCACGTCGACGTAGAGCGGCACGTATGGCAGTAGCTCTCCCGGCAGCCCTGAGATGTCGAACACGAGGTCGAGGTAGACCACGCCGTTGGCGAACACGTCGTGGTAGGCGAGCGGCACGCCGTTGATCTGCTTCGTCTCGGTGGGAATGGTCTCCAGCTCCCGGGGCAGATCGTCCACGCTCAGGAAGGGGATCTTCGCGACCGCCTCAGGCGGGTCCGGCTCCGACTGCAGCCGCTCGAGCGCGACCTGCTCTTCCTCGAGCCGTTTGCGTTCCGGCTCGGTCATACCGACGGCGAGATCGGCAAGCCGGGAGGCAACCACGGCGCGCTCGCGCTCGGCCTGTTCCGGGTCGGGGCGCACCGTTACCGTCGCGCGGTGCGGATTCTCAAGCAGTGAGCCGCCGATGAGCTTCTCGAAGAACCTCCGGTCGGCCCTCGCCTCGCGCCGCAGGGTCTCGAACGGCTCTTCAAAGCACATCGTCACATGGGGCGAGGCGCCGTGCAGCCAGCCGCGCAGCGCCCGGCCCATGAGCCGCAACCCGTTGGGACCCCCGCCCCTGATCTCGCGGCTGCGGAACTCGACCTTGCGAAACGCCGCCTCGACGATGTCCGCATCGATCCCCTCGCCGGCGATCCGCTCGAGGGAGTCGAGCACGAGCGCCTCGATCTCTGCTCTCCGGTCCGCACTCGTGCCGCGTAGCCCGACGCTGAAGACCATCTCCTTCAGATCGGTCTCCAACCCCGTGGGCGCCGAGAGATCCTCTCCGAGCCCCGACTCGATCAGCTCGCGCCGAAGCGGCCCCGCGCTCGTGCCGAGCAGAATGTAGGAGAGTAGTTCGTGCGCGATCAGGTTCGCCGGCTCGGTCACGGGGCCGAGCAGCCAACTCATCGTCACCGACGTCGGACCGTCGGGACCGTCGGAGGGACAGGTGACGACGAGCTCACGCGGGCTCGCCCACCGCGACTGGTCGGGCACCTCCAGCTCGGTGTCGAGCTTCCCGAAGTGAGAAAGAAACCGGTGGTCGAGCAGCTCGAGATAGCGATCGGTCGGGATGTCGCCGTAGAGAAAGATGCGAGCGTTCGACGGATGGTAGTAGGTTCTGTGAAACCCCAGGAAGTCCTCGTAGGTCAGGTCGGGGATCGCCGCCGGATCACCACCCGAATCGAATCCGTACGGCGTGTCCGGCAGGAGCGCACGGTGCGACCAGCGCGCGGCAACCGAGTCGTGGTTCGCGTAGTTCCCCTTCATCTCGTTGTAGACGATGCCGGTCAGGCCGAGCCGGCCGTCGGAGGAGACCTGTATGCGGTGGCCCTCCTGGCGGTAGAGCTCCGGCTGCAGCAGCGGGAAGAAGACCGCGTCTCCGTATACCCGCATGATGTTGAACAGGTCCTGCTCCACCGTGCTCGACGCCGGGTAGATCGTCTTGTCCGGGTAGGTCATCGCGTTGAGGAAGGTGTTGAGACTCCCCTTCACCAGAAGGATGAAGGGATCCTTCAGCGGGTAGTTCCGCGACCCGCAGAGCACCGAGTGCTCGAGGATGTGCGCGACGCCGGTGGAATCCCGCGGAAGCGTCTTGAACGCGAACCCGAAGAGGTTCTCGCGGTCGTCGTTCGCGACGTGGTAGACGTCCGCGCCGGTCACGTGGTGACGGAGGCGGATACCCGTCGCCCGGTACTCGGGCAGCGGTCTCTCGTCGATCAGCTCAAACCCGTGTCTGTTCATCTTCGCCTCTCAGCGCTTCGAGCATACCGCTCACATAATGCCACGAATTCGCCGCCGCGCGACAGAGGGCGGCGCCCAGATCCTTTCCGCCGGAAGCCGCGCCGGGAGCACCGCCGTCACTGATCGTGCGGATCACGAGGTACGGTATCCCGTACACCGCGGCGACGAGGCCGACGCTCGCCCCCTCCATCTCGACGGCGTCGCCGGAGAACGCGCGCGCGAGCGCCGCCCGTTCGGCAGGGTCGTCGACGAACCGGTCGCCGGTGAGCACCCGGCCGGTGCGCACATGGCCGGTGCGCACATGGCCGGACGGAGGGTCGATTCCGCGCGCGAGGGCGACGAGGGTGGGATCGCAGACAAGCTCGCGGTACCGGGTGCCGGGGACGCGACCGCGGGGAAATCCGCAGGCCGAGGCGTCCATATCGTGCTGGAGCGTCTCGCGGGCGATCACCACATCACCTACCTCGAGCCCGGCGTGCAGCGCACCGGCGATCCCGGTGCAGAGGATACGATCCGGGTTGAAGCGCTCGACGAGGTACCCGGTGACCAGGGCCGAAAGGCTCTTGCCGACGCCGGTTCGCGCCGCCACGACCGCGCCCCCGGCGACGGTACCCTGGACGACGCGAAACCCGTGCCACTCGCCCCGGCGCTCGACGGTCATACCGGCGATGATCGCCTCGAGCTCCCCGTCCATCGCCGCGAGCACGAGCGTCACGCCGGCGACTCCAGGAAACGGACCGCCGTCTCGAGACGAGAGACCCCATCGGCAAGGGTCGATCGTGACGTCGCGAGGTTCATGCGGAAGAACCCCTCGCCGTTTTCTCCGAACTGCCGGCCGTCGCTCAGCCAGAGCGCCGCCTCTTCGAGCAGCGCCCGCTCGGCGTCGCGGTGCGTCCTTCCGGTTCTGCCGAGCAGCGCGCGCAGGTCGAGCCATGCGAGGTAGGTCCCCTCGATGGGCGACATCGTCACCGCATCGTCGGGGCCGAACCGCGATGAAAGCTCGGAGGCGAGCCAGGCGATCTGCTCGTCGAGGTGGCGCACGAGCGAATCGAGCCAGGAAGCCGAGGCGCCGTAGGCCGCGTGCGACGCCTCCATGGCGAGGATATTCGGGAGGGTCATCCCAAGTCTCGACAGCGTCGCGGAGAGCCGCTCCCGCAGCTCGCGCGCCGGAACGACGACGTGGGCCGTGGCGATTCCCGCGACGTTGAAGGCCTTGCTCGCCGAATGGCAGGCAACCGTCCGCGCGGCGGCCTCGGCCCCGAGGGCGGCGAAGGGGATGAACGGCGTTCGCTCCCGCCGCAGGTCGCAGTGGATCTCGTCTGAGACCACGATGAGGTCGTGACGAAGACAGATCTCGGCGAGCGCGGCAAGCTCCGCCTTCGACCAGACGCGGCCGGTCGGGTTGTGAGGCGAGCACAGGAGCACCATCCGCGTCCGCGGGCCGATCACCGACTCGAGGTGATCGAGGTCCATCGAGTAACGCACCCCGTACGGTGCCTTCCGCTCGTCCGCGGTCTCTTCGACCAGCGGGTTGAGCACGAGCTCGCGGCCGTTGTCGCGCACCGCGTCGAAGAAGGGGTAGTAGACCGGCGGCTGGATGACCACCCCGTCTCCCGGCTCGGTCAGCGCGAGGATCGCCGCGCGAACCGCGGGCATCACCGCCGGTGCCTGGACGAGCCACTCCTGCTCGATCTCCCACCGGTTGCGGTCTCGCTGCCACTCACCGAAGGCACGACGGTGAGCGGCCGGCTCGAAGGTATAGCCGTAGACCGGATGCGCGATCCTCGACTCGAGCGCCTCCCGCACCGCCGGCGGGCAGGCGAAGTCCATGTCCGCGACCCACATGGGCAGCAGCGGCGTTCCCCGGGCGTTCTCCGGTCGATGGTCCCACTTGTAGCAGTTGGTTCCCCGGCGTTCGGGAACGGCTTCAAAGACGCTGGACGGTACATTCATGGTCAGGCGATAGTATACGGGCTGCGCCGCTGTTATCCTACCGGCATGATGAGCATTGAGGTTGCCCGCTTCCGGGCACGCACACTGTCCACGCTCCGCGCCTTCTTCGACGAGCGCGGCTACCTGGAGGTGGACACGCCGATTCTCGCGCCCGAGCTGATCCCGGAAGCGCACATCGAGGCGTTCGCGACCGATCTCATGGATCCGTACGCCCCGGAGGCGACCGCGAAGCGCTACCTCGTGCCGTCGCCTGAGGTGTGGATGAAGCGGCTGCTCGCGCGCGGATACGGCAGCATCTACTACCTGGGGAAGGTCTTCCGGAACAACGAGAGCCGCTCGCGCATCCACCATCCGGAGTTCACGATGCTTGAGTGGTACACCGTCGAAGCCGACGCGGAGAGCCAGGCGGAGCTGACGGCGCATCTGTGCGCGCATCTGTGCGCGCACCTCCGCGGACGAACCCCGGACGCCGAGGGCTGCCGGACGGTCGGTGCGCCGGTCGAACGGCTGACGGTCGCCGAGAGCTTCGCGCGCTACGCCGGGCTCGGAGGGTTTCGCTTCGATGCCCCGGAAAGCCTGCGCCGCGCCGCGGCGCAGCTCGGACTGCACGTCGGCCCGCAGGAGAGCGACGAGGATCTCTTCCAGCGCATCCTCCTGACCCACGTGGAACCGGCGTTGCCCACCGACCACCCGGTGATCCTCACCGACTACCCTTCACTCGTCCCGACGCTCGCGCGCGCGCGTGGCGCCACCTGTGAGCGATGGGAGCTCTACCTCGCGGGCATGGAGATTGCGAACTGTTACACGGAGGAACGCGATCCGTCGCGACTCGCGGAGTTCCTCTCGCATGAGACCGCGCGAAAACGCGACGCACGGGTTCCGCACCCACCGGCGGAGTCACTTCTTGAGTTCGCCTCCGCGCCCGAATGCAGCGGCGCAGCGCTCGGTGTCGACCGGCTCGTCATGGCGCTGTTGGGCCTCAGGGAGATCGCGGGGGTAATATTCTTCCCCTAGTTTTGGTATATTCCGGGGACAACTGATAGTCGAGGTAATGAATGATCAAGGCCGGCCAGATAGCGAAGGGGCACTGTCTCATGTGGAAAGACGAACCGTACCTCGTCGCCGATCGCGAGTTCGTCAACCCGGGAAAGGGAGCCGCCTTCGTGCGCGTGAAACTGAAAAACGTGCGGACCGGGCGGGTGCTGCAGGAGACGATCAAGACGAACGACTCGGTCGAAGAGGCCGACGTATTTGACCGTGACGCGCAGTACCTCTACGCGGACGACGCGAACTACTATTTCATGGACGTGGAGAGCTACGACCAGTTCGCCGTGCCCCGGGAAGGGCTCGAGGACAGGATCTACTACATGAAAGAGGGTGAGACCTACCGGATCGTCATGTGGGAGGCCAACCCGATTGACGTAACCGTCCCGCTGAAGACCGTGCTCGAGGTGAGTGAGGCAGAAGAAGCGATCCGCGGCGACACGGTTACCGGCGCGACCAAACCGGTCAAGACCGAGACGGGCCTCGAGGTCAAGGTTCCGCTGTTCATCAAGCAGGGAGACCGGATCCTGGTGAACACCGAGAGCGGCGACTACGTGGAACGGGTCCACGAATAGGGAATTTTTTACCGATTTAGGGGTGTATACCTTTTCATTTTGGTATATAATGCCCTATGTTGACCTGAACCGGAGTGATGCTATGAGAGTAACGACTAAAGGGCGCTATGCCCTTCGCGCAATTACCAACCTCGCCCTCGCGGGTTCCGACAGGCCCGTGCCTATCAAACGAATCGCCGCGGAGGAGGAGATCTCGCCCGAGTTCCTCGAGCAGATCTTCTTCAAGCTCAAGAAGTCGGGGATCATCAGCTCCGTCCGGGGTCCCGGCGGCGGCTTCACCCTCGAGAAGGACCCCGCGGAAGTGTCGGTCAAGGACATCTTCGACGCCGTGGGGGAAGGGCTCGAGATCACTCCGTGCACCGGTGAGGACGACTGCGACCGGCAGGAGATCTGCCTCGTCCACGACGTCTGGAAGGAAGCGAGCGTCCATATCGTCGGCTACTTCGAGAACCTCACGCTGAAGCGCGTCATGGAGATACACCAGG
>SLST01000298.1 GCA_007130265.1 Spirochaetales bacterium | reverse complement strand
CTGCACCAGACCTTTCCGGATCAACAGCTGGTGAAGCCCCTGGAGCGAGGCGTGGTACACCCGAAAGAGCTCCTTGAGCCGGGGGAGGTTCTCGTCATGTATGCTCCGACGCCGATCCTCGATTGCCTGTGCAAGGAGCTCGGAGAACGCCTGCTCGCCTTCCATTGTCAGCCATTATCCAGTAAACTGCAACGCGTCGCAATCGTTGCCATGGGAACCTCGAGCCCCTACCAGCCGCACAAGCTCGTCATCGCCTGTTTGTACGGGGCGTCGAGGACGTTTGCCGACGTACGCCGCCTCGTCGAGACACGCTTTGGTCCCGTAGACGATGTGCTTCCTGCGCGGGAGTTCACCTTCTCCAGCTACTACGAGCCCGAGATGGGCCCCGGCCTCATGAGAACGCTGTTCAGCTTCGAGTCGCTTGTCGACCCCTCGACCCTCGCCTCGTACAAGCAGGCGGCCAACTCCATCGAACAGGAGATTCCCGGCTCCCCGGGAGGCCATGCCGACGCCCAACCCGGGCGGACGATCAACCTCGATCCGGGGCTTCTGTCGCTCTCGCGCGTGATCCTCGCGACCACCAAGGCCAGCGCGCATCGAGTTCCGCTGCGCGACGGGTTGTTCGCTGAGATCACCCTTATCTACCGCCACGGCCGGTACCGGCCGCTCGAGTGGACCTACCCCGATTACCGCAGCGACGCCTTCGTCGAGTGGCTCGCCCGCGTCAGGGCGACCTACCACGAGCAGCTTCGGCGGCTCGATCCGGCCCGACCCTGGCGACTGTAACGAAGCGTCAGCGGTATTCCGCGCGTATGGGAAGCATGGAGCGTCCCCGTCTTTCGGCATCATTCGCCGTGCTGCTGCCGCTCACCGCGGCACTGCTTTCGTGCGACTTCCTGCCCACGACCGTGACCGTTCGAGTCACCGCGCCCGAAACGCCAGCCGTCTGGGAGGCCGTCTGGGGGCCGGCTCGCTTCGCCGTTTCCTGGCGTTCGGCCGCAGGGGGGCACACCTCTTCGGCCGTGATTCCGGCCGGCGGACAGACCTACATCACGGTGCCGCGGCTCCTTCCCGTGGCGGTCCGGGCTGAGGCGGTGTGGCCGGAGGATCGCGGGCCGGCCCTTGCCGCCGGCGAGCGTCTGGCTACTGCAGGCGGCGTCTGGCCGTTCGACGTCGAGGATGCTCGATCACCGTGTCAGGATCAGATTCTCCACCTTGGCTTCGATTCGGGGCCGGCGGCGGAGGTGACGTGGCGGTTACTCGAGGCAGGCGTCGATATCAGGCGATTCTCGGTGGACCGGCTATCCGCGGAGATCGCCGACCGGCTGCCGGACGATCCGTGGGAGCTCGACATCGGTCGTGTGGTGACGGCGGTGGCCGGCGGCGCGATGCGCGTCACCTACGTCAGGCCGGTTGCAGCGAGAGACGTGTCGCTTGCGGTGCCGGAGGGGCGCTGGTACCGCTTCTCTCCATTCGCCGATCCGGTCACGGACACAGGCGGAATGCTTACGCTTCCCGTGGGGGTCACGGTACTGTACGGATCCACCGATCGCCGGCTCGTGGTCGACGTCGACGAGCGGGGCAGGGCATGGTTCGCCCAGACGCCTCGCTGAACCAGGCGCCTGTCACCCTACCGGACGACGATATTGACCAGTTTGTCAGGGACCGAGATGACCTTGACGACTTCCTTCTTCTCGATCAACTCGCGAATCCGCGCATCATTTCGCGCAAGCTGCTCGAGCTCCTCGCGGCTCCCCCCCGCGGCCGCCTGGACTCGGCTTCTGACCTTGCCGTTGACCTGGAGCACGATCGTCACCTCTTCGTCGATCGTCAGGGCCGGATCATACTCCGGCCACGCTACCTTGGAGACCGAAGGGGCATGGCCGAGTCTCGTCCACAGCTCTTCCGCCAGGTGTGGCGCATAGGGCGAGAGCAGGAGCACGAACGGCTCCCAGAGCGCGCGGTAGTGCGCCTCGACCTTGAACAGCTCGTTCACGAAGATCATCATCTGGGCGATCGCCGTGTTGAAAGCGAGCGAGTCGGTGTCCTCGGTGACCTTCCTGATGGTCTTGTGCAGCAGCCGCACGAGTTCCTTCGGTGGTTCGTCGTCGACGAGTCTGCGCTCACTCAGCCGGTAGACCCGGTCGAGAAAGCGGTGCACGCCGGCGAGACCGTTCGTCGACCACGGCTTGGCGATCTCCAGCGGGCCCATGAACATCTCGTACATGCGCATCGAGTCGGCGCCGAACTCCGCGACGATGTCATCCGGGTTGATGACGTTGCCGAGGCTCTTGGACATCTTCACGCCGCCTTCGCCGAGGATCATCCCCTGGTTGACGAGGCGTGTGAACGGCTCGTCCGTGTTGACCACGCCAATGTCGTACAACACCTTGTGCCAGAACCGAGCGTAGAGCAGGTGCAGCACCGCGTGCTCGGTGCCTCCTACGTAGAGGTCGACCGGCATCCAGTAGTCGATCTTCTCCCGCGAAGCGAGCTCCCGGTCGTTCTTCGGGTCGAGGAAGCGCAGGTAGTACCAGCAGCTGCCGGCCCACTGCGGCATCGTGTTCGTCTCGCGTTTCGCCTTCCGCTTCGATCCGTCGGGACACTCGGTGTACAACCACTCGTCGACCTGTGCGAGCGGGCTCTCGCCCGTCCCGGTCGGTTTGTAGTTCTCCACGTCCGGCAGCCTGACCGGGAGCTCGTCGTCGGGCACGGGAACGTACTCCCCCCCGCAGTCGATCATCGGTACCGGTTCTCCCCAGTACCGCTGCCGGGAGAAGATCCAGTCGCGCAGCTTGTAGTTGACCGCGCGCGTACCCATGCCTCGCTCTTCGAGCCAGGCGATGATGCGCTCCTTGAACTCGTCGGTCCGAAGCCCGTCGAAGGCCCCGGAGTTCACCGCGATTCCCGGCTCCGGCATCGCCTCGGTCAGCTCCGCTGTGGGATCGGGGCCATCTTCGGGTGCAACGACCCGGACGATCGGTAGCTCGAAGGCTCGTGCGAACTCGAAGTCACGCTCATCGTGTCCCGGCACCGCCATGATCGCGCCCGTGCCGTAGGAGAGGAGTACGTAGTCGGAGATCCAGACCGGGATTCTGTCGCTGTTGACGGGATTCACCGCGTAACCGCCCGTGAACACGCCGGTCTTCTCGCGCGAGAGCTCGGTTCGCTCCATGTCGCTCTTCAGCTTCGCCTGCGTGCGGTACTCGTCAACGGCGCGACGGTTCGAGCCGGTCGTGAGCCGGTCCACCAGCGGGTGCTCCGGCGCGAGTACCATATAGGTCGCGCCAAAGAGCGTGTCCGGCCTCGTCGTGAACACCTCGATCTCGCCCTGCTGTTCGGCGAGCGGAAACCGAACCTGCGCGCCTTCGCTGCGTCCGATCCAGTTCCGCTGCATCGTCTTGATCGATTCGGGCCAGTCGAGCCGCTCGAGCCCCTCGAGCAGCCGGTCGGCGTACGCGGTGATGCGCAGCATCCACTGCCGGACCGGGCGCCGTTCGACCGGATGGTTGCCCCGTTCGCTGCGGGGGCCCTCCGGTGTGGAGACGACCTCTTCGTTCGCGAGGACGGTGCCGAGCGCCTCGCAGTACCAGACCGGCACCTCGTCCACGTAGGCAAGCCCCTTTTCCCAGAGCCGCAGGTAGATCCACTGGGTCCAGCGATAGTAGTCGGGGTCGTGCGTAGAGACTTCCCGGTCCCAGTCGTACGAGAAGCCGAGACTCTTGATCTGCTCGCGAAAGCGCGCGATGTTCGCTTCGGTCGTGGCGCGCGGATGGGTCCCCGTCTGGATCGCGTACGTCTCCGCCGGCAACCCGAAACTGTCGAACCCCATGGGGTGGAGGACTGCGTAGCCCCTCATGCGCAGGAAACGGCAGTAGATGTCGGTTGCCGTATACCCCTCAGGGTGGCCGACGTGCAGTCCGGCGGCCGAAGGATAGGGGAACATGTCGAGGACGTACCGGCGTTTCCCCGCCGGAACCGAGGGGTCCTCCGTCACCCGGAATGTCCTGTCCTCGTCCCAGAACCGCTGCCAGCGCTTCTCAATCTCGGAGAAGGGGTATTTACTCATGAGAGAACATAATAAGGAAGCCCCGTAAGGCGGTCAAAGGGCGGGTATAAAAAAACCCCCCAGGAAAGGAGGTAATAAAACCTGGGGGGCCAATGAGAAAAAAGACTGCGAACTGACGGATCAGTACTGACCACGACAGTCTAGCTTAGCCGTTCTCCTCTCGGGACAAGAGGGAATCGGACGAGCTTGCGGGGTTGTCCGTGCCTGCACCTGCGGCCCCGAAAGGTCCGGAGATCCCCTGCAACGCAGCATCACTCCATACTACCGGCGCGTCGGTACAGAACCGGTGCGCACCCGCGCACCCACACATTCACCGCTGCACTGCAATCGATGAATGCCGACAGGCAGTCATGTCAACGACAGCCGCCCGGTCCCTTTACGGTTAACAAACCACTAAAGGCGCGTAGCGTTACAACCTCTTGCGGAAAAAACCGTGAAGAACCTACCCAAATCACCCTGAAAAGACAATAGTCAGATCAGAGAAGACGGCGGCTACGCAGACTCCTCACTGGTCGACGGCCTCCGGTGGAAGCGGACTGTGACGATATGCCGGCGGGAGGTACTCACGACTTCGAACCGGCCTGCGGTCGTCTCAAAGATCTCGCCTGCCGCCGGAATGTGCCCGGCGAGGTCTGCGAGGTATCCCCCAAGGCTCTGCGCGTTGCGGCTCGAAGGCAGCTCGATGTCGAGCGCATCGTTGAGCACATAGATCGGGATATCTGCAACGATCAGAAAGGTATTCCGTCCCTCGACAGTAATCTTCTCCCTTTCCCGCTGCTCGTTCTCGTCGTAGATCTCGCCCAGTATCTCCTCAACGATGTCTTCCATCGTTACGATTCCGGCGAGTCCGCCGTACTCATCGAGCACGACGGCGATGTTGAGCTTCGCGCGGCGAAACTGGGCGAGCATCTGGTCTATGCGGCGGTTTTCCGGGACGTAGATCGGTTCGACCATGATCTCGCGAAGCGGTATGTCTTTGCCGCCCTTCGCGTGCTCTCTGGCTGCATCCCGGAGCAGTACGATGCCGACGATTCGCTCCGGGTCATCTTCGTACACGGGAATCCGCGAGTAGCCGCTCTCGATCAGCGCCTCGATCACCTCGGCGATCTTCCGGCTTCGATCGACGCTGAAGACGCGGGTGCGATGGGTCATCACCGCGCTCACCGGCACGTCACTGAATCGAAGGACGCTTCGCAGCATCTTGCCCTGGTCGGCTTCCACTACACCGACCGTCTCGGCGTGGTCCACCATGCTGAGCAGCCCCCGCGGCGTCAACTCTGCACGCGCCCGACCACCGGCCACCCGTACGATGCCGTTACTCGCCGCGGAGACGAACCAGATAACCGGAGTGAAGATGATCTCGAGCGCCACAATGAGACGGCACGTGTGAAGCACCCAGCTCTCGTTGTGGGCGATAGCAAGCTGCTTTGGCGTGACTTCTCCAAATATGAGGAGAACGACGGTGAGCACGGCGGTGACCGCCCACTCGTACCCCACCCCGAAGAGCGAGATCGTCAGCACCGTGGCGACCGCCGCCGCGGCGACATTGACCAGGTTGTTGCCGATCAGCACCGTTGTCAGAAGCCGGTCGGAGCGGGCGAACAGGCGGGAGACCACCCGTCCCCGGTTGGGATGTCGACGCTCAAGATCGTGGGCCTGTGCCGGCGAGAGCGAGGTGAACGCCGTCTCGGTGCCTGAGAAGAAACCGGACAACACGAGCAGCACGCCGAGCAGCACGAACGAGGTACTCATCGCTCGACCGCTCGAAGCAGCAGGGCTTTGCGAAGAGGGGGTATCAGTGGATCAGGATCGTCCATCCACCGTAACTATACGCGAACGTGCGTCGGCGATCAACAGGCGGCATCGCGGCAAAGCCGGCTATGCCGCGTCGACTTTCAGCACGTCCCTGATCACTTGCTGCAGCTGCTCCTTGGGGAGCGCGCCGGCTGCCATCTGAGGCTTGTCGTCCAGGGGTATGAAGAGCAGCGACGGAATGCTCTGGATGCCGAACGCCGCCGCGAGTTCCTGTTCTTTGTCTGTGTCTATCTTGTAGACGTGGATTTTATCCTTGAACTCCTCGCTGAGCTCTTCGAGGATGGGGGCCACCATCTTGCAGGGACCGCACCAGTCGGCGTAGAAGTCGACGATTGCAGGCAGATCGCCCTCGTACTTCCACTCAGCATTCTCGTCCCAGTTGAACACCTTCTGCTTGAATTCCGCGGTCGTCAGTTTCT
>SLST01000590.1 GCA_007130265.1 Spirochaetales bacterium | reverse complement strand
CGAGGAGCTGCGGCAGGTCCTCGAGTTGCCGCGGTTGCCGTCGCGCATCGAGGGGTTCGACATCGCTCACGTCGATGGAAAGCACCCGGTCGCCTCGCTCGTGAGCTTCCGGAACGGACGCCCGGACAAGGCCGGTTACCGGCGGTTTCACATGAAGACGCTCGACGGCTCGATCGACGATTTTGCGGCGATGCGCGAGGTGACCGCTCGCCGCTACACCCGGCTGGCCAACGAAGAGGCGCCGCTCCCCGACCTCATTTTGATCGACGGCGGCAAGGGCCAGGTGAGCGCGGTCGTCTCGGTACTGGAGGCACTCGAGATCGACATCCCGGTCGTGGGCCTCGCCAAACGGGAGGAAGAGCTCTTCCTGCCGGGGGAATCGGAACCGATCCGACTGCCCGAGGGCTCTGATCCGCTGCGTATCCTGCAGGCGGTGCGCGACGAGGCGCACCGCTTCGCGACGACGTTCCGCGCCGGCCTGCAGAGCGGCGATCTCACCCTCGCCACCCTTCAGTCGATACCCGGAATCGGGCCGCAGAGAAGCCGACGTCTGCTCGCCAGGTTCGCCAGCCTCGAAGCACTCGCGGAGGCGGACACCGAATCGATCGCCGCGGAGGCGAAGATCCCGTACGCGCAGGCGCTCGAGATCAAGGAGGCGGTCAGGGCGCGCGCTCCTTCAGCATCACCTGAATGATGTCACCGCTGCCGCGGATGCGCCGCAGACGCTCGGCATCGGGCGCACGATCGAGTTTGAGTGCACAGCTCGCGGTGGCTCCGCCCTGGAAGATCGTGTTTTCCATCTCCTCGACATTGACCCCTGCTTCCTTCAGCTCGTCGAGCACGCCCGCGAGAACCCCCACGCGGTTGTAGTGGCGAACGACGAGGCTCACGTCCTGTTCGGCGCGGGCTCGTATGTTGACCGCGTTCACCGGCTTACCGGTCTTCACGTAGGTCTCGACGACTCGGACGACTTCGGCGGCAATCGCCTCGGCGGCCTGCTCGGTCGACGCACCGATATGCGGGGTGGCCGCGGCGAGCCCGCGGACGAACTCGCTCGCATCGAAGGGAGCCTCGCCTCGAGACGGCTCGTCGCCGTAGACGTCGAGCGCGGCCTTGATGCCGCGTTCGCGCACGGCCGTGGCGAGCGCCGGCTGGTCGACGATGTCACCGCGCGACGTGTTGACGAAGATCGCGCCCTCTCGCATCGCCGCGAGGAACTCCGCCCCGATCAGCGACCGCGTCTGTTCGGCAGCGGCGAGATGCACGCTCACCACATCGCTCTCGCCGGCAAGCTCGACGAGCCGGTCGCAGCGCTCGACTCCCGCCTCTTCAGCCGACTCCTCGGTGAGACTGCGCGACCAGGCGACGACCCGCATGCCGAGCGCCTTCGCGCGGGCGGCGACGGCCCGCCCGATCGACCCGAACCCGACGATGCCGCACGTGCGCCCGAGAAGACCGTACGCCTTGCCGTACTCCTTCTTCTTCCACTCACCGGCGCGCAGATCGGCAGTCGCATCGGGAATCCGTCGATCCGCCGCGATCATCAGGCCGATCGCGAGCTCCGCGACGGCCGCAGTATTGCGCCCGGGACAGTTCGCAACGGAGACGCCATACTCGCTCGCCGCCTCGATATCGATCGTGTTGACACCGGCCCCCGCTCGGACGATCAACGAGAGCTCGGTACCGGCCTCGATCACCGCCCGTGAGACTTTCGTCGACCTCACCACGAGCACCTCTGCCTCGCCGATCGCCGCAACCAGCGCATCGCCATCGAGATCAGGCTCCATGCGCACCGCCGCACCAAGCCCGGAGAGCGCGTCGACGGCTGCAGGAGAGAGCTTGTCGGCAACCAGAACACTGAGCATCATAATCCCTTCCCTTCAGACTCGAGCAGCGCTCGAAGCTTCTCCACGCGTCGCCGGTTCACGCCCAGGTCACCGTTACCGACCCGCGACGCGCTGCGCACATGGATGACCCCGTTCTGCCGGTCGAGACGCAACTCGAGATCGTCGACGAACCTGAACACGAGCGACGTGCACGTGACGTGCACGTAGTCGCCGTCTTCGGTCACAACCTTCGTCCGGGGCATGGAGGCGAGCACGCGCCGAATCGCCGCGAGCGGGTCGTCGTCTCCGGCGCGCAACGGCAGCGGATCCACCCGGTGAGCTTCATCGTCGGCATAGCTCGACACGCAGTTCGGTGAATCAGGACAGGGAGCGAAGCGCTCGGTCATGAGACTCTCTCCTCCACGGAAAAGGCGTCGGTCCGGAACATCAGCTGGTAGACGAGCAGGTCGACGAGGATTCGCTGTAGCCCACCGCCGAGCTCACGAAAGGCCACGTCATAGTCGATCAGGACGCGCAACTGCCGCTCGAGCTCGCCGCGGTCGAACCGCGTCACCGCGGCACGGTAGTCCGCCTGGATACGCTTGCCGCGCACGGCGAGCCGCTTGAACGCCTCGTCCGGGGAGAACCCTCCATCGAGCAGGGTGCGCAGCCCGATCAGTTTCTTCACCTGGAAGACGAGGCCGCCCACGATCTGAACCGGGTTGGTCTCGCCGGAGGCATCGAGCTTCTCGACGATCTCGAGCGCAGCCTGAAAATCGTCCTCCACGATACTCTTGTACAGCGAGAAAACGTTCTCCTCTCTGCTGTGGTAGATGAAGGTCTCGACTTCGTCGACGCCGACCTCGGGTTTCTGCCCTGCGGCGCTGCGTGCACCGACGTAGATGCACAGCTTATCGGCCTCCGTACGCAGCTCACGGGTGTTGTTCTCCACGAGCTCGAGGAAGAGCTCCACCGCATCCTGCGTAATCGAAACGTTGCGTTTGCGAAAGTGTGAGACGACCCACCCGCGTTTCTGGTTGTCGAAGAGCTCCCAGAAGACCTTGCGAGCCTGAGCCGGGACCGCCTTCTCAAGCCGGGAGTCAAGCCGCACCGCGTCCGAGACGAGCACGAGCGTCGCGTCGAGCGGCGGCGAGGCGCAGTAGTCGGCGATGATCCCCACCTCCGCTTTCTTCCGAATCTGCTCGGCGCCGGCGAGTATCACGAGACGGTGAGAAGCGAAAAGGGATCCGTTCTCGAGCAGGTCTATGGCGTCGGCAACCGTACCCTCCGGCAGGTAGATACGGTGCTCATCCGCCGGCGCGCCGCTCTCCTTCTTCACCCGAGCACGCAGCGCATCGAGCTCTTCGCAGCGCAGGCCCTCTTCCGGTCCGAGGAAGACGAGAATCGAAGGGATACTACTCATACCGGCGGATCAGCTGCGAAAGCTTTCCGAGAACACGAACATTCTGCGTGAAGATGGGCGGGTAGTCAGGGTTCTCCGCCTGAAGGCGCACGCGGTTCTTCTCCTTGTAGAATCGCTTGAGCGTGACCGCCTCCTCGACCATCGCGACGACTATGTCGCCGTTCGACGCAACAGGCTGCTGGCGGAAGATTGCCAGGTCGCCGTCCATGATCCCCGCGTCGCGCATACTGTCTCCGTGCACGTGAAGCGCGAAGTGGTCACCGTGACCGAGTTGATCCACCGGGCACCGGACCGTGCCCTCACGGTTTTCCTCTGCCAGCAGTGGGAGACCGGCCGCGACGTTCCCGAGTATGGGAACCTCGACGATCCGCTCCGTGTCTTCGTGGCCGATGACTTCGATCGTGCGCGACCGGTTATTGTCGATCTTGAGGTAGCCCTTGCGTTCGAGCGCCTTGACGTGATCGTACGCGCCCTTGACCGAGATGCCGAAGTGTTCAGAGATCTCGCGCATCGTGGGAGGGAAGTGATGCTCGTCGATGAAGGCCTTGATGTGCTCCAGAACTTCCGACTGTCGTCTGGTAATTGCCTTCATCGCTCCACCTGGATCCCGTGCTTCTTGATCTTTGCGTGGAGGTTGCTCGGATAGATACCGAGCTCGGTCGCGGTTCGGGTGACGTTGTACTCGTTCTCGCGCAGATTGTGCTCGATATAGCGACGCTCAAACGCATCACGCGCTTCGTTGAGCCCCATACCCCCGAACTCTTCGAGCACCGGATCGGTCGGCCCGACACTTCGCTCGCCCAGGAAGAAGTCGACGATCTCCCGAGTAAGCACCTCCTCGTCCGACATGATAGTAACCCGTTCCACGAAGTTTTTCAATTCCCTGACGTTGCCCGGCCACTCGAACTCCTGCAGTCGCGCGATGGCCGAGGGGTCGAAACGACGGGCCTGCCCCTCATCTTCGGCATACTTCTGCAGGAAGTATTCGGCGAGAAGCGGGATGTCGTCACGCCGTTCCCGCAGAGGCGGGACGTGGATCCAGACGACGTTGAGGCGGAAGTAGAGATCTTCGCGGAACCGACGCGCCTCCACCTCCGCCTTGATGTCTTTGTTCGTCGCCGCGATCACGCGAACATCCACGCCGATCGACTCCTCCCCGCCAACGCGCTCGAAGCGCATTTCCTGGATGACCCGAAGTACCTTCGCCTGCGCGGACAGCGACATATCGGCAATTTCGTCGAGGAAGAGCGTGCCCCCGTGCGCTGTCTCGAACTTCCCCTTTCTCCGGGCAATGGCGCTCGTGAACGCGCCCTTTTCGTGCCCGAACAGCTCGCTCTCGATCAACGTGTCCGGAATCGCCGCGCAGTTCACCTCGACAAAGGGACCTTCGCTGCGCGGGCTGCGCCGGTGGATCTCGCGCGCGACGAGCTCCTTGCCGGTACCGTTCTCCCCAAGGATCATGATGCGCGAGTCGCTCGGCGCACTCTGTCGAATGAGGCCCTGGATCTCCCGCATCGGTCTGCTCTCGCCGATCATGTTGTCACGGTTCACGAGCCGGTTCTTGAGCGTCCGGTTCTCGCGTTTGAGCTCCTCCATCTCGAGCGCGTTGCGAGTGATCGTCGTCACGCGATCGAGACTCAGGGGCTTCTCCAGGAAATCGAACGCACCGAGCTTGACCGCCTTCACCGCAAGGTCGATGTTCCCATGGCCGGAGATCACGATGACTTCGATCTCCGGTTTCTCCGCCTTCAGCTGCTTGAGCACGTCCATCCCACCCATGTTTGGAAGCCAGACGTCGAGAACGACCAGGTCGACCCGTTCGCTCCGTACGAGCTCGAGTCCCTCGATCCCGTCCTCTGCAGTGAGAACGCCGTATCCCTCGTCGCTGAGGATCTCCCTCAGGACATCGCGAATGCCGGCCTCGTCGTCGATTACCAGTACACTGCTCATAGAGGCCCCTTCCCTTCTCGTGCACGATCAGTCGCCGGCAGGTCCACATAGAAGGTCGTTCCGACTCCCGGCTGCGTCTCGAACCATATCTGCCCATGGTGGTCGAATACGATGCGCTGTACAATAGCCAGCCCGAGCCCCGTTCCTTTCCGCTTCGTCGTCACGTACGGGTCGAAGATCTTGCCCTGCTGTTCTCTGGGGATGCCGGGGCCGTCATCCTCGACCCGAATTCTGCAGAAGGTGCTCGCACCCTTCGTCACCGGGTCGACATGGACCGACACACTCCCCTGCTCACCAACGGCCTCCAGCGCATTCTTCACGAGGTTGGTCACGAGCTGGCGCACCTGGCCCGGATCCGCGAATACGGTCAGATCCTCGGGTACACCGTCGGTGTCGACTCTCACCGACGTGCAGGTCGAGTACGTCGCAACGACCTCGTTGATCACCGAGTGGAGAGCAACCACTTCCATCCTCGGCGCCGGAAGCCGCGAGAACTCCCGGAACTCGGAAAGCAGCGCGCTCAGGTTGTCGACCTCACCCACGATTGCACGAACCGAAGTTTCGAGCACTTCCCCGAAGCTCCCGCTTCCACTCTGATACTTGCGGAGCGTGCGCTCAGCCGCGAGCCGAATGGGGGTCAGAGGGTTCTTGACCTCGTGGGCGAGCCGCTGCGCGATCTCCTGCCAGGCCGCTATCTTCTCCGTCTGGATGATCTTCTCGCGCGTGCGCTCGAGCTCCCCGACCATCCGGTTGAACGAGTCCACGAGCAGAGAGAGCTCGTCGCCCCGCCGGGCGAGGATGCGCGTGGAGAAGTCACCCTCGGCGACGCGTCTCGTCGCATCCTCGAGACTCACAATGGGACGCATGATCTCATCACTGAGAAGGAAGCTGACGAGCAGGCTCAGCAGGACGAGCGGAACCGAGAAGAACCCGTAGAAGAGGCTTATCGCGGCAACGAAGTTGTCCTGGAAGCGGTCGAGCTGGATGAAGAACTCGAGCGACTCGGTCAGCCGGCTTGCGGCTTCATCGAACCCCGACGGCAGGCGCGATGCCAGGATGATCGTGTGTGCTCCCGGCAGGCTGGTCTCGCCGATCCCGGTGCCGAAGGAACGAGAGTCCGCAAGGTAGCTCAAT
>SLST01000269.1 GCA_007130265.1 Spirochaetales bacterium | reverse complement strand
CATCGTTGGTTCGTCTGCTGAGTTCGGCAAGACGCTGCGCCTCCTCGAGCTGCGACCCGTCGCCGCACCAGTGCGCATTCAGTGCGGGACTCTCGTAGTCCGGCACGCGCCACCTGATTCCATCGTCGCTCTCGGCGATCGTATAGAGATAGGGCACCCTGCCCCACCCGTGCTGGTGGTGCCAGTAGTACATCCGCCATCGGCCGTCTTCGAGCCGGATCACCTGCGGTTGACCCACCTGGTCGTGGGTCGTGCGCGCCGGCTCGCCGGTTATGGTACGTCCGTCGGGCGTGGTGATTTCGGGAGCAGCGCCGACGGGTGAGTTCGGCGCGCCGTCGAACACGAGCGTGTTCGACGGCAGTCCGGGACGCACTTCCTGCCGCAGGTCGGGCGCGGTCCATGTCAGCCCGTCCGCACTCAGGAGGAGCACGACGCGCATCAGACCGCTGCTCCTCGCCGTGGCGTACATGCGAAGCGTCCCGTCGTCGGCCGGCACGATCGTCCCGCAGAAGGTCGCGACGGAGAATCCGCCGTCCTGCATCCGGACCGGACCAAGCTTCTCGACCGGGGCATACCGCCGTGTGAGGTTACGAGACTGCTCCGGAAGCTCTTCCGAGAAGAAGAAGAGCCGGTCGCTCCTCTCGTGCGGCGCGAGCGCACTCTTCCGGGCGAGTTGCCACGACTGTTCCACGGTGACCTCCTGCGGCGAATCGCCGGCTCCCTTCCGGAATACCACGTCACGACCTGTATGGCAACCGAGCCGGCAACGGCTTTACCCGGAGGCCGACACACACTACTGTCGAAGGAGGCGCTCGAGACTGAAGCGTCGCATCAAGGAGGTGGGGTATTTCGACGTACAAGCGACAGGAGGAGCTGGCCAACGCAGTCATCCACGGAACCGGGATCGTGCTCGCGGTCGCGGCAACGATCGTCCTCTCCGCGCGCGCGTTCATGGAAGCGGACATCAGAAAGATCGTCTCGTATCCCCTCTTCGGCGTGTCGATGGTGCTCCTGTATACGGCGTCGACCCTCTACCATACCCGCTCCGACCCGGACGCGAGACAACGCCTGAAAGTGTTCGATCACGTGTCGATCTACTACCTGATCGCGGGGACCTATACCCCGGTTGCGCTCGTGGGACTCCGCGGCACCTGGGGTTGGACGATCTTCGGCGTGATCTGGGGTCTGGCGTTCGCAGGGACGGTGTTCAAGCTGTTCTCCACGGGTCGCTTCCCCGTGATCTCTACCGCGCTCTACGTCGCGATGGGGTGGACCGCGATCGTGGCCGTCGTGCCGCTCGTGCGTGCCCTCGAATCCGGCACCCTCATCTGGCTGCTTGCCGGCGGCGTAGCGTACACCGGAGGAGTCGGCTTCTACGCATGGAAGCGCCTCCCGTACAACCACGCGATCTGGCACCTCTTCGTCCTCGCCGGGACAGCCTGCCACGTGGTCGCGGTGATGCGCCTGTAGGTGAGATTCACACCGCAGGCTGACGCACCGGCAGGGACACCGTGAAGATCGACCCGATCCCCACTTCGGTGTCCACCCGCATACAGCCGCCGTGTGCGTCCACGATGCTCTTCGCAATCGAGAGTCCCAGGCCGGTCCCCTTCTCTCCGTGTGGAGACATGACTGTCGTCCGCAGGAAAGGCGTGAACAGCTTGGGAAGCTCCTCTGGTGGTATCCCCGGTCCGGAGTCCGCGACGGATACGATCACGGAGTCGTTCTCGGTCCCGGCTGAGATGACGACGGTTGCACCGGTAGGCGAGAACTTCACGGCGTTCGATATCAGGTTGTTCAGCACCTGATGCAGTTTCATGCGGTCGAGTCGCATCCGGGGCAGTGACTCGCTCCGACGGAGCGCAAGCTCGACGCCCCGGCGTGCGGCGAGAAGACGGTTCAGACGAACGGCGGAGGCGACAAGCTCGTCGAGATCGGCTGGCTCGAGATTCAGCCGCAACTGGCCGGACTCGAACTCGATCGCGGTCAGCAGATCCTCCACCAACGAGAGCATGAACCCACTCGACTCATGCATCATGGCAAACACCTCGGCGTGGGCGTCGTCGCCTTCGGTCTCGGCCTCCTGGCGTAGCACCTCGCTCATGCCATGGATCCCCCCGATCGGGTTGCGGAGATCATGGGCAGTCACGCCGATGAAGCGACTCTTGAGCTCCACTAGCCGCTCGAGCTCAGCTGTTCGCCTCTGAAGCTCTCGATTGAGATCGCTCACCTCGCCGGTCAGGCGAAGCAGATGAGCGCGCAGGGCCTCACGCTCTTCGTGCAGGATCTCACCCACGTAGAGGATCCGGTCGCCGCAGTCGCTGATCTTGAACTCGAAGGACTCAGGGTTGTGCCCCGCACCGGACAGCGTCATGAGCTGCCTCCCGCCTTCGAGCGCCAGACGCGCCAGATCGAGGTCGGCCTCGAAATCGACGACGATATCTGTGAGATTGACGCCGACGAGTCTCCTCCCGGCGAACTCTTCGGCGTACCGACTGGCCTCCCGTATCACGCCTTGGCGGTCGGTAACCATGATCACGAGCGACGACTGCTCGAACACGAGGTCGGTCATCCGTGACTTGATCGCTTCCTCAGGCACGCGGGGTCTCGTCCCGTATGAGCGACTCGAGCTCGTCGACCGAGCCGATACACGCCACCCCGGGTCGCTCGCCGAACCCATCGGCGCCACCGAACCTGAACGCCTGCCCACCCACGATCACGCGAACCTCAGGGAAGTGCGCGCGAATTCGGTCGATCGCATCGTGGAGCAGCGGGAGACGGGACCGCACGGCGAGAGACAGCCCGACGATGTCAGGGTCCGTTCGACCGATCAGGTCGATGAGATCGGGAGTCGGGGTGTTCGCCCCGAGGAAGAAGCTGTCCCAACCGTGCAGCTCGAAAATGTCCGCGACCATTCTTCCACCGATCTGATGGTGTTCGTTGACTGTACACGCGACGACAGCTTTCCGGTTCACACGCGTGCTGCGGAAGAGGATCGGATACACGAGCGCCATCAGGCTCTCGGTCATCGCGGTAGCCAGGTGCTCAACTCCCACCGATATCTGATTTCGCTCCCACATCGTCCCCACGTCGTAGAGTGACCGCTGAAAGAGGTCGAGGTAGATGCTTCGCAGGCCGACCTTTGCTTCCAGGAGCCGCTCGACGACCGCGGCGCATGCTGATCGCCCTCCGCTCAGGAGGTCGTCCAGATAGTGGAGGTACTCGTCGTCGGTGAGAATCGCCTCAGGCATCGTCACTCCCGCCCGCGGCGAGACCCGGAGCTCACGGCCGCAGTCAAAGAACGGTTATTAACTCGTATACCCATATTAGCTCTATTCAAGTGCCTGGACGGTTTCTTGTCAAGAGATGTCCGCGCTTGTCCACGCCGAAGGCTCTGAAGCGGCGAACCCGATTGGTCTCGCGGACGGCGCGTGTTATGTTTATAGGAATGATAATGAATGGAAGAGCAGGAACCATGGCTCGTACGAGCGTGATGTACGTGTTGGGTGGCATCGTGATGACGCTGATCGCCTGCGGCAATCCGCTCCAGGAGAACAACGAGGGAGAGAGCCCGATTCCGCTCGACGGGCAGGACGGTGTGGCGTATACGGTCGAGTATCACGCGAACGGCGCCGAGTTCGGCCGCACACCCGTCCCGGAGCGCGGCTATTTCGTTGGAGAGTCGGTGCCGCTCCTTCGCAACTACGGTGGGCTGGCCAGGGAGAACCGGACCTTCGACGGGTGGAACACCGAGCCTGACGGGACCGGGATGCACTACTACATTGGTGAGACCTTCTCGATGCCGGATCGTGACATCGACCTCTACGCGCAGTGGAGCGAGGACGAACCGTGCTTCACCATCAACGCGGCCACCGGCAGGATCACCGGGTATCTTTGCGGTGACCCGGCCCCGCCCCCGGACATCGCGATCCCCATGGCCGTTGAAGGGGTCATCGTGCGGCAGATCGCGCCGGCGCTGTTCAACTACCGGAGCCTGACGTCGGTAGATCTACCGGACACGGTGGTGGAAATAGGCGCCTATGCGTTTGACGGCAACGACCTCACCCACGTCTCCCTGCCGCGAGACCTGGAGATCATCCACACGTACGCCTTCGCCCGCAACGACAACCTCACGAGCATCGAGTTCGGCGAGTCGCTCCGCGAGGTTCACGAGTATGCGTTCTGGCGGGCAGACCCTGACGAGATCTCCCTCCCGTCCGGGATCGAGTACATCGGGCGAAGCGCGTTCTCGAATACGCTGGGGGCCGGGCCTGGGCTCGTGGAGGTGACGGGAAGCGTGCGCGTCATCGAGAGAGGCGCGTTCGCGCAGAACCGAATCAGCACGCTGATACTCCATGAGGGGGTGGAGCTCCTGATGACCGGTGCCTTCAGCTGGAATCTTCTGACCTCGGTCGTCCTGCCGAGCTCGGTGATCAGCGTGCACCGGAGCGTGTTCTGGGGCAGCGACATCACGGAGGTCACCATCGCCGCCGACGTCGAGATATACGACGAGACGTCGTTCGGCGACCACGGCGGCTCATTCCGCGAGTACTACATAGATAACGGTCAACAGACCGGAACCTACCTGTTTGACGGCGCGCAGTGGAGCCTCGAGTAGCGGGAGGCATCGTATAACGGCTCGTCCCGTGGTAGAGTACGGGCGGTCGCAGCCACCGCGGCTCGGCGAAACCGTCTGCAAGGGGGCTCGTATGAAGTCACTCGTGGTCTACGATTCGGTCTTCGGGAACACCGAGGAGGTTGCACGCGCGGTAGCAGGTGTCCTTGCGACCGGAGGAGAGGTCGCCATGAAACGCCCTGAAGAGGCGAGCGCGGCGGACCTCGAAGGGGTGGAGCTCCTCGTCGTGGCGTCACCCACACGCGCCTTTCGAGCTACTCCCGCGACGATCTCCTTTATCAAGCAGCTCGCTCCGGACGCGCTTCACCGCGTCCGGGTCGCAGCGTTCGACACCCGGATCGACGTGGAGAAGATCGACAAGCGGTTCCTGAGCTTCATGGTGAAGACCTTCGGGTACGCGGCGGGGCCGATCGCGAAGGCGCTGCAGAAGAAGGGCGGCTCGCCGGCGGCCGAGCCTGCCGGTTTCCTCGTCGGGGACAAGGAGGGGCCGCTCGTCGACGGCGAGCGCGAGCGCGCAGAGGAGTGGGCTCGGGCGCTGATCGAGGGCTGAGTCCCTCAGCCGGGACGGGATCCGGCATCACCGGCGCGCGAGATAGACCGCCTGGGTGTGCTCGCGATCCTGCAGCGGATTTTCGAAGGTCACCGGCTCCGCGCGCGCCTCTGCGAAGACCGACGCGAGTCGGCGGATGAAACGGGGGTCCGGAGGATCGTTCGACCAGAGGCCGAACACGCCCTCCGGTCTCAGGTGCCCGGCCGCACGCCGCAGCCCCTCCGGCCGGTAGAACGACTCGTTGGCCGGGGCGAGCCACTGATCGGGTGAATGGTCGATGTCGACGAGTATGGCGTCGGCCTGCCTCCCGGGCTCCTGGGGATCGAATCCACCATCGGATGCCGCGAGCGCGAAGAAATCCCCGTGCACGATCCGGCACCGCTTATCGGCGACGAGCTCGCGTCCGAGCGGAAGCAGCCCGTCCCGGTGCCAGCCGATAACCGCCTCGAGCGCCTCGATCACGAGGAGCGAACGCACGCGAGGACTGCGCAGCACGGCCTGCGCGGTGTACCCGAGCCCGAGCCCTCCCACCACGACGTCGAGGTTCTCTCCCGCGGCGGCGGCGACACCGAACTCTCCGAGAGCGCGCTCGGACTCGGTGAACAGGCTCGACATCAGATACTCGTCGCCAAGCTTGATCTCGTACGCCTCGACACCCAGACCGGCGATGCGGCGCCGGCGCAGACTGAGCTCGCCGATCGGGCTTGCGCGAGCGTCGATCTCCACAAAGGTTGGTCCCACGGATACGGTATAGCAGGAACGGCGTCGGATTGCATGCGTCGACGCCTTGTGACCCTCAGGCAGGCATGGTAGGATCGGGCAACCCAATCACATTTGAGGTCTTGGAGGGCACGTGAGATCAGACGCGGAGAGACGGAGTCTGTCGCACCGGCGCCTTGCGTCGATTGTTGGGTACCTGATCCTGGGGGCATACACCGCGATCGTCTACGTGGGCGGACTCGCCGTGAGTCTCGAACACAGCGTCGTGGTCATCACGATTCTCGGGGTATGGGTAGCCGCCGTACTGTATGAGTCGGCCCTGGAATGGAAGAGCGCCTACTCGGCCAACAGCGAAGAGCAGCGGTTTGACTTTCCCAGAGACACCCTCAGCTTTCTATCGCTCTTCATTGGGACGCTCGTCACCTATT
>SLST01000007.1 GCA_007130265.1 Spirochaetales bacterium | reverse complement strand
GATCGCCGTAGATCTGGTACTCCATGGTGCTCGCACCCGAGGCCATGGTCCGCGGCTCGTAGACCGACGAGGCTCCGCGGCTTACAGCGATGAACCACCCGGGCACAGGAGCCCCTTGATGCTCGATCGTGATCTCGACCTCGACGAGCGCGGCGCGCTCGAGGGCCGCGTTCGCGTAGACGCCTCCGGGCGGCGCGTAGAGGCGAAACACGTCCTGGGCGTACGGCGCCTGCAGTGAGGCGACGAACATGAGGAGAACGAGCAGAATCGGTCGGGCGGTCAGCCCACGCACGGGTGCGTTCATTCGGCGCCTCCCGGGCCAGACCGGGCGCCGGCGATCGGCATCAGGTTGCCAAGGTCGACGTAGTCCGCGGAGCCCGGTTCGATCGTGAACTCGTACGAGACTCCGGGGCGCCCGGCGAGATGCAGGCGGTACGCGCCCGGGGCGAGACTGTACACCTCGAAGTAGCCGTCGGCGTCGGTGAAGAACTCGCCCGCACGCTCGGGCTCGTCGTCACGTTCGGAATCGGCGCCGCGCTCCCAGGAGCCGAGCGCGAAGCCCACGGCGCGTTCGGCCTCGTCGAGCAGCACGCCGCCCACGTAGACGTTGCGCTCGACCCCGATCCGCACGACCGTTGCGGATCGGTAGGACGGCAGGACGTGGTAGGAGAGCTCGCGGT
Source organism: Spirochaetales bacterium (assembly GCA_007130265.1). Lineage (GTDB taxonomy): Bacteria > Spirochaetota > Spirochaetia > DSM-27196 > SLST01 > SLST01. The sequence continues at coordinate 5,656 of SLST01000007.1, read as the reverse complement.
CCTCCGCGCCGAGCACGATGTCGAGCGGCTCGGCCTGTACCTGGAACGGCGCGTACGAGCGCACGCCCCCGAACACGAGCGGGCGCTCCCCGAGCGGCTCGTCCCGAAACCCGCCCGGTCGCACGAGCCCGATCGGCACGGCGGAATCGGGATCACCGGTGACCAGGACGAAGGAGTCGGACACCGGGGTCGAGACCGCGAAAACGCCGTCGGCAAACAGGAGCGCGCTCGCGAGCGACAGCGACGTCACGTTACGGTACTCCCCGTCCTCGAGCACTCCGCTCAGCCCGTGCGAGATCGACCCGCGCAGGGCCGGACCGCGGTATCCTGCCTGCGCGCCCACGGTGAACAGGTCGGACCGATCGACCGGGACCTGGGCCGAGGCGCTCCAGGAGAGGTCACGCGGCCGGTCACCGGCGTGGCGGCTCCAGAAGAGGCTCGCCTTTCCGGCGGTGAGGTCCTGTTGCAGATAGAGGTTCTGCCGTACTTCCGGGAACGAGGCGGAGTAGGTCACGCTCGCGAGAAAGGTGAGCTCCTCGCGGTAGGAGAGCCCCAGGTTCGCGGACAAGGAGGCGCCGCCGCGCACCGATTTTCTCAGGCCCGCGACGAGCCGTGCGTCGTGCATCACCTCGCGGGCGCCCTCGCCGGCCGCCGTGCCTCCGGCCGAGCGAAACGAATAACTCAGCCGGGGTGTGACCGAAAAGCCGTCACGGAACGCGAGGCCGACGTAGCCGGACGCGTAGAGCCTGATCGCGTCAGCCGAGCCGTCGCCCGACGGTTCGCGCGCGTAGCCGACGCCTGCTGTCGCACCGATGCTCGAGTACCGGTCGAGCCGGGAGTCCACTAGCCGGTAGCCGACCGGCACGTCGACGGACAGCCTCCCCTCGGGTCCGATGCCGACGTCGCCGGCGACCCGAAAGGCGCCTGCGGTCGTGGCGAACACGGCCGAGACGCCGGTATCGAACTCGGGGCGCAGGAACGCCGACCCGAAGCGGACCCCGAGCGTGAGCGGCTGCGAAATGCCGTACGCGACGGACGCCGTGGCCATAGGGTCAAGGACGTCGCGATTCGCGACCCCGACGGCGAGCCCGGCGTCCAACCGACCGGGGCGAACCAGTCCGACGTCGTGCGGCACCAGGAGGTCGACCGTCGTCGGGCCGTCCGGGCCCGGCCAGGTGACCATGATCTCGTTTATCCCCTGGACGAGCGGCAGGGCGGTGAGCAGGTAGTTGCCCGGGTCGAGCGTCCGGCGCACGACCTGGGATCCGTTGCGCGTGACCACGACGGTTCCTGACTCGGGGATCACGATGGGCAGCTCCACGCCGCCGCCGCCGATCATCGCGTGACCGAGCGACTCCTCGGTCGCGAAGGAGACGCCGGTGATCCTCGTCACTCCCGCGAGCTGCGTCGTGCGGTACCGCAGATCGCCTGCCTGAAGACGGATGTGGAGCTCCGGAACGTCCCACGTCAATCGCGCGTGGTCGAGAAACGCGATGGGTTCGGAGGACCTCACCCCGCCCCGCAGCTCGACGACGGCACGGTACAGGTTGATCGCAACGTCCGGGGCCACGCGATAGTCGAGCCGGTTCTGCTCGTACGTGTAGCGTATCGACCCCTCCAGGTTCGCGATCCCGCTGACACGGGCTTGCGAGACTTCAACTCCCCGCGGCACTGCCGTTTGCCGCCCGGAGAGCGGCAGCTCGACCGCCTTCAGCAGCCGGGCCGGCACGGTGACGCGCAGGAGCAGCTCATCCCAGTCGAACTCGACGGCGAGGCCGATCTCGTCGAATGCCTCGAGCAGCGTCCACTCGTCAGAGGCGAGCAAAGGTGACGAGGCCGACGTCGGGACGAGCTCCGGAAGCGATGAGGCGAGCTCGCTCGGGATGACCGAAACGCGCTCGGTGAAATCAGAGTCGGTAACGATGAGCACCGGTACCTCGTCGGCCTGCCGTCCGTTCACCACGAGCGGCACGGGTATCGTTGTCCTGTCGGATGTGTTCTGAGCGAACGCCGTCACCACGCTGAAGAGCAGACCCAGAATAATGATCGTTGGTGCTGCAGGCCGACGTGGTACTCCCATCCGGCTAGAAGCGTGCCGTATAGCCCAGCTCCGCGTCCAGTGCCCCGGTCGGCAGCCCGGCCGGAGCCGGCATCACGAACTCACGCGTCGACCCGGCAAGCATGTTCTCTCCCGCCATACCCGGAAGCTCCTGTGGACCCAGGACGGTCTCGCCTGACGGTGCGCGAATCGTAAGGCTCGCCTCGTGCAGTAACGTGCGGCGCGTTCCGACGTTGGTGACCTCTACTACCAGAACGCGTCCGCCGTCTCGTTCGACGACCCTCGCGGCGTCCAGGCGCAGATCAGGGGCCGCCCCGGGCGGCACGACGTAGAGCGCCCCCTCGTAGCGGTAGGTGAGCCGTATTCCGGCGCCCTGGGCCGGCTGATCGCCGCCGAAGTCGACCGGTACCTGCTCGGCGATGATACGGAAGGCCTGCTCGCTCTGCGGCGCGCTCGCTCCTTCCCACCGGACGCGAACGCTTCGCGCCTCGCCCGGCGCAAGGAGCATCTGCCGCGGATAGACGAGAAACTCCTGCGCCTCCGCGCCCTGCACCTCGACCCCGTCGCGCTCGATCCGCCGCGGACGCACCGACAGGCGGACCGCGATCCGTTCGGTCATGGTATTCGTCACGCGAAAGACGTGGCTCGCCCCCGGCCCGCTCGGGGCGAAGTCCTGCGAGATCGGCTCAAACCGAAACGCCTGCGCGGAGACCGCGCAGGCTGCTATCAGGAGACCAAAGAATATCCGCCTCACGGCTACTTCGCGCGCAGCACGATCGCGAGCTGGTCGGAGTAGTAGCCGGCGGGGTGCGAGTCGGACTGCTGATAGGTAACCGTAAGGTCACCGGTTTCGGTGGGAGCTGACTCCGCACCGAGCGGTGCAGCAGCAGCGCCTTCGCCGAGCCGCAGTCCATCGCCTTCAAGGACCATGCCCCCGCCGCCCGTGCCGGTGTACGCGATAGTATACGCGATGGCGTCGGTGTCCGCATTGATGAGCGCAGAACCGCCCGCACCCACAATGTTGACCGGAAACACCCACAACTCCCAGCCGGCTGTGTTGTTGGTGACGATCTCAATTCCTGCGATCGTCTGGGTGTGGTCTGCCGCAGGCGTAGCGACCATCGGCAGGTTGTCCGCGAGGGGATCAGGGGCGACGGTCAGCTGCAGGATGAGCGGAACCATTCCCCCAATATTGATCGTATCCCCGTTCGACGCGAAACCGAACGTGGCGACGACCACTACCAGGACGAACACAGAAAAAAGTCTTTGCTTCATATTCTCTCCTATTGCTCCAAAGCTTAGCACACGGCAGGTGACTATTCCATGCTTTTTTTACCGAAATCACGATGCACCGAAGCACGATTCCCGGGTATGCTGAGGGCTCAGCAGCGCACCAAGGAGCACGAGATGGCCGCAAGCATCATGAGAAACGAACGCTTCCTCAGAAACCTCTTTCAGCAGGGTCCATTCGAAGGACACGCCTTCATCGTAAAACCTCCGTCCACCCCCATCTACGAACTGCCCTACTACGACTTCACCCTCTCCGACAAGCCGGTGGAAGCGTGGGTCTCGTGGATCGTCGAGGACTATGAGCGGCAGGTGGCGATGCATGAGGCGCTCGAGGACGACGGTGTCCCGTGCGCGAAGATCACGACCGGCACGCACATCTACGCGCAGGCGTTCGGCGCTTCTGTCCATCCGTACGAGGACAACAATCCGGCCGCGATGCCGGTTGCCATGAACGCGCAGGAGGCCGACGCGATACCCGAGCCGGACATCTGGAAGGCGAAAGGACTCGGACGCATCTTCGAGCTCGCCTCGCTCGTGCGCGAGCGGTTGGGTCCTGACGCCTATCTGGGGCAGCCGGACATGCAGACCGGGTTCGACACGGCGGCGCTCCTCTGGGAGAAGAGCGACTTCTACTGCGCGATGCTCGACGAGGACGGCGCGAAGGCGGTCGAGCGGCTCGCCGGCAGGTGCGCCCGCACGTTCAAGCGGTTCGTCGAGGCGTACCGGGAAGAGTTTCCGCGCGCGACCCCCATGCACTGCCCGGGGACGTGGGCGCCGCCTGAGATGGGACCCTGGGCTTCGAACGACGAGTGCGGCGCCTTCAGCACGGAGCTCTTCGAGCGGTTCTGCCTGCCTGAGATGGTAGACCTCGCAGAGACCTGGGGCGGGTTCGGAATGCACTGCTGCGCGGCCGCCGAGCACCAGTTCGAGTCGTTCAAGAAGATCCCCGGATTCTACGGGTTCAACCGTGTCGCCGCAGCCGGACGCGGGTACGGGACGCTCCTCGATCATTTCAGCGGCCCTGGCAACCCGGTCCATGTGCTCGGCTGGGTGCCGGAGGACGACATTCGGATGCTGATCGCGAAGGCCGATCCCGGCACGCGCTTCGTCTTCGTGCTCATGGGATCCGAGCTCGACGAGGGAAAGCGGTGGCTCGACGAGATGCGGCGGCTCAGCCCCCGTACCGACGCGGCTGATCAGAACGCGCCATGAGCGGCCATCTGGATACCGGCGAGTCGGACGGCGACGGGTTCCGGGTCGAGACTCCGGCGACCTCGCCGGAAGAAGTGCGCCGCCGCCACGAGGCGAACCGCAGCGCGTGGAACGAGGGCGCAACGCAGTACGCGAAGGAACTCACCTCCTCGCGCGACTTTCTCCTCGCGGGGAAGAGCAACGTCCACCCGGTCGAACGGCGCAATCTCGCCCGGTACGGGCCGCTCGCGCAGTGGTGCCGCACGGCGATCCACCTGCAATGCGCCGGAGGTCGCGACACCCTTTCGCTCGCGAACGAGGGAGCGCATCGGGTCATCGGCGTCGACATCTCGGACCTCATGGTCGAGAACGCGCGCGAACTCGCACGCCTCACCGGGATGGAGGCGACCTTCCACCGGTGCGACGTGCTCGAGGCGCCGCGCGAGCTCGACGGGACGGCGGACCTCGTGTACACCGGACGCGGGGCGCTCTGCTGGCTCCACGACCTTGACGCGTGGGCGGCGGTCGTCCACCGCTTACTGCGGCCCGGCGGCGTGCTCTCGCTGTTCGACGGCCACCCTCTCCAGGCTCTCTTCCGCGAAGACCTGCCGCGTCTCGAGATCGCAGACGGGGCGCGCTACTTTCGCTACGCGGTATCGGACAAGGGGTGGTGCGAGCAGTACATAGGGAAGATCGACGGGATGGAGGCGAACGAGGAGTCGCGCAAGTACGAGCACAACTGGACGCTCGCGGAGATCGTACAGGCGGTGGTCGACGCCGGGCTCGTCGTCGACCTCCTGGGGGAGCACCCGGAGGACTTCTGGGACGCCTTCCCCGCCCTCCCGGCGGCGGAACGGGAGCGGATCCCCAACACCTTCTCGCTCTGCGCCCGCAGGCCCGCTGCCGCGAGCCTGGGCGACATGGCCCGGGGGAGATGATAAACGAGCGCGCGGCGGGTATAGTCTGCGCAGGAGGAGCGATGCGGTACGAGATATACGGGACGAGCATGCCGGTCGTCGAGTGCCGGCTGCAGGCAGGCGAGACGGTGCAGTGTCAGGCCGGAGCGATGAAGTACATGGACGCCGGCGTCGAGATGAAGACCGGCGTGCAGGGCGG
>SLST01000264.1 GCA_007130265.1 Spirochaetales bacterium | reverse complement strand
TGTACCGGGTCGGCAGTACAATCCTCCAGGTGTCCGAGGTCCGACAGCCGTGCTGGAAGCTGTCGTACCGCTGCCGGCTGCCCGAGTTCTCACGCCGCGTTCAGGAGACAGGACGTACCGGGTGGTACTACCGCGTGCTCGAGCCGGGCTCGCTCGAAGCCGGCGACGCTATGGCGCTCGACGACAGACCCCACCCGGATTGGCCCCTCTCTCGCGTGCTCGGCGTGCTCTACGAGACGCCGCTCGACCGCGATGAGTTGCAGGCGATGACCGGACTGGCTGAGCTTGCCGCCGGACAACGCGCGCTCGCCGAACGGCGCCTGGAGATCGGTGCCGTGGAGGAGTGGGAGGGGCGGCTCGCCGGGTCGTTTGAACCGGGAGAGAATCCTGAGTATCATTGAAGGGTAACAGAGACAGGACATGAGACAGAGGAGTTAGACATGGCTTTCACGCTCGAACTCGGCGCAAAGGCGCTAAGCTTTTCCCTCCCGGCAACCGATGGGAAGACCTATTCACTCGACGATTTCTCGGAATCACCCGTTCTCGTGGTCTTTTTCACGTGCAATCACTGCCCCTACGTCACAGGCTCTGACGAGACGACCCGGGCCACCGCGGAGAAGTTCGCATCCAAAGGCGTTACTTTTGTGGCGATCAACTCGAACGACACCGCCGCGCATCCCGATGACGACTTTGATCACATGGTTTCGCGCATGAAGGAGCACGGATTTCCGTGGGTCTACTTGCACGACAAGACGCAGGAGATCGCACGGGCGTACGGGGCACTGCGCACGCCTCACTTCTACGTGTTCGACAAGGACCGAAAGCTGATCTACACCGGACGCGGGGTCGATAACCCCAAGGATACGGACGAGATGACGGTGAACGATCTCGATCGTGCGCTTGCCGAGGCGACCGAAGGCAAGCAGATCAGCGTCCCGGTCACCAACCCGATCGGCTGCAACGTGAAGTGGCGCGGACAGGATGCACACTGGATGCCGCCCGAGGCGTGCGATCTGGTGCTCTGATCAGTCGGCCGACGATGAGTCGTTCTTTGTGTGACGCCACCGTTCGGCGATAACCAGCGCGTACTCCTGATGCCGGTCGGCGTACGTCTGTACGAAGGGGCAGCTTGGAACGACCTGTTTCCCCTTTGTGCGAGCGTACTCGAGCGCATGCTTGATGATCGCTGTCGCGATTCCTCTCCCTCGAATCTCGTTCGGCGTGTACGTGTGTGAGTAATCGAGCGAGCCGTCGGGCAGCTCGTAGTACTCGAGGTATGCCTCGTGTCCGAGCTCCTTCACGACAAACCGCCGCCTGTCGGCGTCGTGGATGACAGAATGCTGCATCACTCCTCCTGTTCTCCTATTGTTATCCAATCGCCGCAAGGCGCCTGCGTGCGGGGCACTTCGCTGCCTCCTTGAACCAGAAACAACGCGGTTTGCAGTCCCGGCATAGTTCGATAGGTGCATGGTCGAGGCCGAGCGCCTTTCGCGCCCACGCGGGGTCCGCGAGTATGCCGCGGCCGACTGCTACGAGGTCCGCGACGCCGCCGGTGACGGCATCGGCGGCGTCGGCGGGGCTGCGTATCCCCCCGACCCCGACGACCGGTACCGAGACGTGCGCCTTGGCGATCGCGGCGAGCGAGAGGGTTGCGGAGACGTGGTTGGCCGTTTCGGCCCGCGAGGCGATGCGTGAGGCGAGCTCGTCGTCGATCCCTCCCGCGTGCGAGACATCGAGGAAATCCGCGCCGGCGTTTTCCGCCGCGACCGCCGCCGCGCATCCCTCGTCGAGCGACAGTGAGCGAGGCGGGCTCGCGGCCGCCCCGAGCCGTACGGTGAGCGCGGCCGAATCAGAGAGTCCGGCACCGGAAATCTCGTGACGAGCCGAACGAAGCACTTCTACGAGGAATCTGTGGCGGGCTTCCGGAGAGCCGCCCCAGCGGTCGGTGCGCAGATTCGTGTCCGGTGAGAGAAACTGGCTGATGAGGTATCCGTGGGCTCCGTGGAGCTCTATGACCCGAAATCCCGCTTCGAGCGCGCGCCGCGTAGCGCGGGCAAACGCGGTGATCGTCTGCTCGACGTCGCCGTCGGTCATCGCGATCGCTCGGTCGGGTGACCTCTCGACGATGGACGGGACTCTCGGCGGCAGTCCACAGGTGCTTTCGAGCCTGGCGCTCCCCCCGGCGTGGTGCAGCTGGATGCCGGGCAGGGCCCCGGTTCTTGAAATGGCATCGGCGAGGCGTCGGAGTCCGGGGAGGTGGTCGTCGGACCACGCTCCGAGCTGGGTGGCGGCGAGACGGCCCTCCGGCGCTACGGCGGTAGCTTCGGCGATGATCAATCCGGGGCCCGCAGATCGTTGGTAGTGGGCGAGGTGATCCTCGGTGACCATGCCGGTCTCGTCGGCCTTCCAGATGACCAGCGGCGGCATCACGATGCGGTTCGGCGAGGTGAGCGGACCGATGCGGACCGACTGCGAGAGGACGTCTGAGTGCTCCATGGACCATGATTATAGCGAGAATGGTCCTACGACCCAAGCGTGATGTAACGGCCGCGCGAATGTCGATCGCGGGCGCGACCGCCGGCGTGAGAATGAGTACTATACGGCGAGGAGGCGAACCACTATGTCTGAGATCACCACGACCGTCGTCGGCAGCTATCCCGTTCCGGAGTGGCTGCGCGCCTATCCGTCCGCGCCGAACCTGCGTGACGCCATTCTCACCGTTCTCAAGACCCAGGAGCTCGCGGGGGTCGAGGTCGTCACCGACGGCGAGCTCTCGCGTTGGAGCGTCAACCACCCCGACACGAACGGCATGATCGAGACGTTCATCGCTCCACTCGGTGGTGTGCGCACTCGCCTGTCGCGCCGCGAGGTTGCCGAGTTCCGCTCGCTGCCCGGCATGGGATTCCGTGCCCGCCCTGCGGGCATCGTCGAGGGACCGGTGACCGAAGGGTTGCTCGATCTCGTGGCCGACTGGAATCTGATTCGGAGTCTTTCCTCAGCGACGCTCAAGTTCACCGTGACTTCTCCCTACATGCTTGCGCGCACCTTACTCGATCACCACTATCGCGACCTCCCCACACTGACCGCCGCGATCGCCTCCGCGCTTGCGGTGCAGGTGTCCGAGATCGACGCGGCGATCGTGCAAGTCGACGAGGCGAACCTTCCCGGGAACCCCGGCGACGCGACCTGGGCCCATGACCCGATCAACACCGTTCTCGACGCGGTCAAGGGAGGCCGTGGTATGCACTTTTGCTTCGGCAACTACGGTGGGCAGAGCATTCAGAGCGGTACCTGGGACGATCTGGTCGACTTCTTCAACAGGCTCCATCTGGATCACCTCGTGCTCGAGTTTGCGCGTCGCGGGTACGGCGAGCTCGAACGGTTTCGCGGGCTGAGAGATGATATCGCACTCGGTATCGGGGTGATCGATATCAAGGATAACGAGGTGGAGTCGCCCGAGACGGTTGCAGGCCGGATCGAGGAAGCGGTCGGGGTGCTCGGACGCGAACGGATTCGCTGGGTGCACCCCGACTGTGGATTCTGGATGCTGCCCCGAAGCATCGCAGACCGCAAGATGGCGAGCCTTGTGGCCGGGCGGGACCTCTACCTCGGACGCTGACGGTCCGGGCGGACTGCCCCAGGCCGCCACGGTCGTGACGGCCCGGCGCCGGCCTACGTGACCGGTCGCGCCGCGTACTTTGTGTGAAGCAGGTGGTGGGAGCGTTCACCGAGCGGGGCATTGAGGTACCGCTCGTAGATCTCCGAGATCTGGGGGTTGAGGTGCGACTTTCGCAGCTCCTTCCCCTCGTCCTCCCGGTAGATCGCGGCAATGCGCTTCTCCCGGATCTCGTCCGTCGTCATGCGCGGTTGCCCGCCGCCCCCGATACATCCGCCCGGGCACGTCATGATCTCAACAAAATGGTACTCGCGCCGGCCGCTCTTGATCTCCTTGATGAGTTGGGCCGTGTTGCCGAGGCCGTGCGCGACGGCCACCTTGAGCTCGACGCCATCGAGGAAACTCCAGTCGGGAAGCGGATCGGTCACGACAAGGGATGCCTCCTTGATGCCTGCGAGGCCCGCGATCGGCTCGACGTGCAGATTTCCGGTCGGCAGCTCCCTGCCGGTCACAAGCTCCCACGCGGTCCGAAGCGCCGCCTCCATGACGCCGCCTGAGTTGGCGAAGATATCGGCGGCGCCCGAGCTCAGTCCCATTAGGGCGTCCATCTCGTCGTCAGGCAGCGAGCGGAAGTCGATGCCCGCAGAGGCGATCATCCTTCCGAGCTCGCGTGTCGTGAGAACGTAGTCCACATCACGGTAGCCGCTGGCGTTCATTTCGTCACGCGTCGCCTCGAACTTCTTGGCCGTACACGGCATCACCGAGACGACGACCATCTTCTCCGGGTCCACACCGGCCTGCTCAGCGTAGTAGGTCTTCGCCAGGGCGCCGAACATCTGCTGTGGCGATTTGCAGGTCGAGACGTTCGGAAGCATCTCCGGGTAGAAGTACTCGGCGAACTTGATCCAGCCCGGGGAACAGCTCGTGAACTGCGGCAGCGCCGTGGGGCCGTGGTACCCCTCGGCCTTCCCGGTCAACGCCGCCTTGAGCCGCATGAGGAGCTCGGTTCCCTCTTCCATGATGGTGAGGTCGGCGGTGAAGTTCGTGTCGAAGACCGCGTGGAAGCCGATCTCGCGCAGCGCGCTGACCATCTTCCCGGTGACCAGCGTGCCCGGCTCGTACCCGAAGCACTCGCCAAGCGCGGCGCGTACCGCCGGAGCCGTCTGGACGACGACGTGCTTCTCCGGATCGTCGAGGGCCCGCCAGACGCCCTCGATATGGCTGACCTCGCTGATAGCGCCGACGGGGCAGACGGCGGCGCACTGACCGCACTGGACACAGGCGACCGAATCGAGGTCCATGGCAAAGGCCGGGCCGACCACCGTGTCGTACCCTCGGTACTGCGGAAAGAGCGCTCCGATCTGCTGTACCTCGTTGCAGACGGTGACGCATCTTCGGCACTTGATGCACTTGCCGGCGTCGCGGACGAGCGCGGGCGTGCTCGTGTCGAGTACGGTCGGGATACGTTCTCCTTCGTACTCGGGCGCTTCGATCGCGAGATCGTGGGCGATTTCCTTGAGCTCGCAGTCGACACTCCGGTCGCAGTACTGACAGTTTCCTTCGTGCTCGCTGAGAAGCAGATCAATCACCGTCCGACGGGACTGTCGCGCGCGGCGCGAGTTCGTGCTGACGACCATGTTGTCGGTCACCGGCGTCGCGCAGGCGGCCTGGAGCGTTCGCGCCCCCTCAACTTCCACGACGCACACACGGCAGGCGCCGAGAGGCGACCGGTGTTCGAGGAAGCAGAGCGTTGGAATCGAAACTCCGGCCTGACGAGCTGCTTCGAGAATGGTCGCACCTTCGGCAACCTGGACGGTTTTCCCGTTGATTGTCACGTTATACACGGAGTTCCTCCCGGATTGGTTGTACCTGCGCGGCGGCCGGTTTACCGTAGTCGCAGCGCAGACACCGTTTCGCCTGACGCAGGGCAACGGCCTCGCACCAGGACTGTTCGACTTCGTCGAAGTTGTGACGCCGCCGTCCGACCTCCATCGTCTGGTACGGCTCGCGCGGGTAGGGCGCGGGGTCGGCTTCGGGGTCGAACTCGGTGTCGACGGGTTCGCCGTCGCGCCAGAAGGCGTGCGACTCGCCGGTCAGGTAGAGGTCGATGCCGACGGCGGCGCGTTCGCCCGCCGCGATTGCGGTGACCACCGAAGCGGGTCCACTCGCTGCGTCGCCTCCGGCGAAGAGCCACGGTACGCTCGTCTGCCCGGTTAGCGGATGGACGCCGATGAAGCCGTCGCTCGTGAGCTCGAGCTCACCGAGCGCGAGGTCGGGCTGCACGAGCGGTGCGAGATCGAGGGTCTGACCGATTGCCACGATGACCTGATCGGCGGGCAGCTCCAACTCGTCGTGCTCGGAGCGCTGTGGCCGTCGTCGACCCGACCGGTCGAAGTCGCCGAGCGTCATGCGGGCACAGGTGATCGAGCGCGCTCTGCCGTCCTCGCCCGTGTTGACCCGCAGGGGCTGCGTCAGGTCACGCAGCTCGACGCCTTCGTGCAGCGCCTCTTCGATCTCCTCAGCGTACGCAGGCATCTGCTCGCGGGTGCGGCGGTAGATGACCGTGACGGTCTCCGCCCCAAGTCGTAGCGCCGTGCGTGCCGCGTCGATTGCGGCGTTGCCGCCACCTACCACGACCGTGTTCTTGCCGACCGGCACCGATCCGCGAATGTTGTACTGCCGCAGGTAGTCGCCTGCGAGGACGACCCCTTCCGCATCTTCTCCAGATACTCCCAT
>SLST01000118.1 GCA_007130265.1 Spirochaetales bacterium | reverse complement strand
TCGGTGACGTAGGTGCGGTAGACCGGGAGATAGACCATCACCTCGCCGAGCGCCCGCTTGAGGCTCGGCGCCGTGATGTCGATCCCGTGACGGTCGTCACCCACGACCCGCCGGACGTAGCGCGTGAGGTTGTCGAGGTCGCCGGACATCTGCGTGGTGAGGATCAGCCGTTTGCGGTCGTAGAGCGCGGTCTCGTACTCCTCTCGATTGCCCGTGAGCCCCCGGTAGAACGAGACGATACGCTTCGCTCTTCGTTCATCCACGAAGAGCCCGTTGACCATGTTGAGCGTATCGTACCCGGTGGTCCCGTCGACCGGCCAGTGCTCCGGCAACTGCTCCCCGGGATGAAGGATCTTCTCCACCCAGAGAGGGCGCTCGCCGAGCCGTGACCGGAGTCGTTCGAGGTATTCCCCGGGCTCGTACAGTCCGTCGATGTGATCAACCCGCAGCCCGTCGATCTTCCGCTCGTCCACGAGCTCGAACAGCAGACGATGCGCGTGATCGAACACCTCCTCGCGCTCGATTCGCAGGCAGATCAGGTCGTTGATGCTGAAGAACCTACGATAGTTAATCTCTTCGTTTGCAACCTTCCAGTATGCGAGGCGGTACACCTGCTTCCAGTGCAACTCGTTCAGCGGCGTGAATGAGTCCGGATCGTTCGGTGTTCCGTTGAAGTCGCCGACGCTCGCCTCGAGGTACGAGCGGACCGTTCTGCTGCCGCGGTAGAGCTCAAAGAGCATCCGCTTCACGAAGCCGACCTTGTCTGCCCGCGCGCCCGCGTCGTCCTCATCCTGCAGGCTCTCGAGCGTGTACAGGACGCCGAGCAGCTTCAGCGCGTCGGGATGCTCCCTGCCGAGCCGCCGCTCGAGCTCGTCGAGCCGGCGTACGAGCACGTCGCGATACGTCTCGATACGGAGGGGAAACCGCATCTGGTAGTACCGGATCGCAAACCCTTCCTCGCCGTACTCGAGCGAGAGCTCTCCCCGGTCGAGCACCTCGCCGTACAGATCGCCGAGAAACGGCGCGACCACGCGCCCGTTCATGGCGACCGAAGGAGGCTGCCATTCGATGTCGAAGAACGTGCGGTAGCGGCTCCTCTCACCATTCTCGAACAGATCGAGCAGCATCGGGTTCTCAGGCGAGTAGGCCATGTGGTTCGGGACGACGTCCTGAATCCATCCGAGCTCGTGATCGTGCGCGCACGCTACGAGTGACTCGAATCCGTCGCGACCCCCAAGCTCCTCGTTGATCTCGTTGTGGTCGAGCACGTCGTACCCGTGCATGCTTCCCGGCCGCGAGCGGAAAACAGGCGAGGCGTAGATATGACTGACACCGAGCCGCGAGAGATAGGGAACGATCGGCTCGGCGTCAGCGAAGGTGAACTCGGAGCAGAACTGCAGCCGGTACGTTGCGCTCAGCGGCGTGATGCGAGCCTCCCCCGCGGCCCGACCGCCGCGACGAGATCCCAGGGTCGAAGATCCAGTTCTCCGGTATCGTCGAAGCGGCTACCGACGCACCCGGGATCGCCAAGCGAACAGACGACGGCGGGTGCTCTGCCGTCCTCGCCTGCCTCCCATACGGTTTGTCCGAGGACCGACGCCGGCACGATCTGCGCCGCCGCATCGCCAAGGTTCACGACGACGAGCCCGACGGATTCCGCGGCCGACAGCTCCACGAGGAGTACCGTCCCACTGGTTCGAACTTGGCGCTCGACCTCGGGCGATTCCTCCCCGGCCGGCCGGAAACAGTCGTACCGCCGCCGCAGGCCAAGGAGGTCCGCGGTGAGCGTAAGCTCCTGCGCAGCGCTTCGATCACCGGCTGCCGGCCGGGCGAGGACGCTGCCCTCGCGCGTCTCGGGGGCCCCCGGGTCGGGCGGGGCTCCCTCCGCATGGAAGGCTGCGAACTCGCGCCTGCGGCCTTCCCTCGTCGCTTCGAGGAGCGCCGCATCGGTATGGTCGACAAAATAAAGAAAGGGACGCTCTTCGCCATATTCCTGTCCCATGAACAGGAGCGGGAGATAGGGGAGGAGCAGCAGCAGGGCGCGAGAGGCACGATCGGCGGCTGGGCCGGCGAGCACACGCATGCGCTCACCGAGCATCCGGTTTCCCACCTGATCGTGGTTCTGCGTGCAGAAGACGAAAGCCCGGCCCGGCAGCCCGGAGGGGTCGTTCCCGTGCCGTCGCCCTCGAGCCGGCGAGTAGTCCCACCGGTAGCTCCATCCCCTCCCGACCGCGCGCGCGACGTGGTCGATCGGTCCGAAGTCGGCGTAGTACCCGTTGCGTTCTCCGGTCAGATGCGCGTGCACCGCGTGGTGGAAGTCGTCCGCCCAGGCCGCGTGCATCCCGAATCCTCCGCTCGAACCCGACTCGACGACACGCCGGTCGTTGAGGTCGCTCTCCGCGATGGCGATGCGCTCCCGTCCCGTTTCCCGGCCCACGGTCCGCACAAAGGTGGTCGCCTCGAGCAGGAAGCGGACGGCGCTCTCGTCGTGGATTTCGTGGATCGCGTCGAACCTGAAGCCGTCGACATGGCAATCGCGCATCCAGTGGTCGAGGCATCCGAGGAAGAATCGGCGCACCTCATCGCTCCCCGCGCCGTCGACGTTGATCGCATCGCCCCACGGCGTGCGGTAGCGCTCCGTCGTGTACGTCCCGAACTGGCCCGAGTAATTGCCCTCAGGACCGAAGTGGTTGAACACGACGTCGAGAAGCACGGCGAGCCCGACAGCGTGGGCGCGGTCGACAAATCGCGCGAACTCCACCGGTCCTCCGTAGCTGCTCTCTGCCGCGTACAGCGAGACGCCGTCGTACCCCCAGTTCCGCTCACCGGCGAACTCCGCGATGGGCATGACCTCGACCGCGGTGACCCCAAGCTCCGAAAGCTCGGACAACCGTTCGGCCGCCGCGGCGAAGGTTCCCTCAGGGGTGAAGGTCCCCACGTGAAGCTCGTAGATCACGAACTCGGCGAGAGCCGGCGGCTCGAACTCGTCGTCGGTCCAGGCGAGCGACGAGAAATCGACCACCTGCGACGGGCCGTGCACGCCGTCAGGCTGGAACCTGCTCGCGGGGTCCGGGAAGCTCCCGTCCCGGGTCCGGTAGAGATAGCGCGATCCGGCCTCCGCCCGGTCGGTCACGAGCGAGTAGTACCCGTCGGCGTCGGACTCCATCGCGATCGCCTCGTCGTCTTCGACGAGGATGAGCTCGACCGACTTGCAGCGAGGTGCCCAGAGCATGAAGGAAACCGAGCCGTCCCCGTTCACCACCGCGCCGGGTGGAGCTCGCCGGCTCACGATTGCTCCTCGAGCTTGTCGAGCACGAAGCTCACGCCGCGAAGCGGGATCATCAGCCAATCGGGACGGTTGTTGATCTCGTACCCGATCTCATAGACTGCCTTCTCCAGGATGAAGAGATTCAGCAGCAGCTCTGCATCCGCGGGGTCCGAAGGCACGAACCCGGCGCCGTCTACGGTCTGCATGTACGACTCGAGAAAGGTCGACGAGACGTGGCCGTACCAGGCCTCGAGCCACGGCTCGAGCGTGCTGCGGTCCTCGGGCCGCAGGTCGGCTCGCTCGAGAAATCGGGAGGATACCGCGTAGTGGAAGCTGCGGATCATCCCCGCGACGTCGCGGAAGGCGCTGTACTTCAGCCGGCGCTCGCTCAGGGTCCGGGCCGGCTCACCCTCGAGATCGATGATCACGAAGTCGCGCCCGGTAAACAGTACCTGGCCAAGGTGATAGTCGCCGTGGATACGGATCTTCTCGGCCTGGATTCGATGATCGGTGATCCGTGCGATGAAGTCGAGCATAACTGCCTCAGAAGCGACGAACCGATCGACGAGCTCGCGACCCGCCCCGTCGAGGCGACGCGACGCGCGGCGCGCGATGCTCATCGTCCTGCGGATCTGACTGCGCAGACTCTGGTACGCCGAGCGCTGGTAGAGCTTGCTGAACGGCTCGGGGTCAAGCTCCGGACGACCCTGCGACGTGGCGAGCGCGAGGTGGAACTCTCCGGTACGGCGACCGAGGAGCGACATCATTTCGAAGAACAGCCCGTCGGCCAGGTCGAGCAACTCTTCGGGAACCGCCTGGAGCCCCCCCTCGAAGAGCGAACGGGGAGCCGGTACCGGTTCGGCGTCCGGAAGCTCGAGCACGGCGTCGAAAAAGCGATCGACCGTCGAGGTCGCATAGGACCAGCAGTCGCCCTGACTGCCCTCGAAACTCACGAGCAGCCCGACGGCGGCGCCCTCGCGTTTCGCACGCACATACTCGAGGCTGCCGGCGTACGAAGGAACATGATCGAACCGGCCGTGATCGGTGAGATACTGCAACAACTCAACCTCAGGGCTCACGCCCTCCTCGATCTTGCGGAAGAACTTGAGGAAGAGAGCGTCAGAGTACAGGATGCTCGAGTTCGACTGCTCAACGTTGAGCACCCGACTCACCGAGGGATCATCCACCTTCTTCGTCAGACGAGACAGTTGTTTCCCCCGCCGCACGACGACTTCACCGCGTTTCGTCTTCCACTTCCTCCGTCCCGTGAAGAGCGCAAAGAGCGCGGACCGGATCGTCGGACTGTACACGCCGTCGTACAGCGCTCCGTCTTCGCCTTCGGTCCCAAGCCGGCAGATGATCGCCGCGGGGTTTTCCTCGGCGATGCGCTGCGCCTCGGTCGTACCGGCGTGCGCGACCACCAGCGCGTATACTTCGGATCTATCGTGTGGGAGATCGAGGCGCACTAGCAGAATCCAACCGCGGGAATCCGCCGGTCCGATAGGACCGGAGTCTTCTATCCGGACGCGCCGGATCGTCTCGCTCTTCTCCCGGAACCACCGGCTCGACGCGATGTACGGGCGCAAGACCCTATCTTGAAGCAGATCACGCACTTTGGGTGAAAAGCTGCTCCAGTCGCGTTGCGTCAGGCCTACGGAGATCGGACCGACGCCGCCGATCTGGCCGTCACCTTCGGCGAGCTTCCTCAGGACGAACCAGTAGTAGTCGCTCGAACCGATCATGATCGTATAGGGACGCTCGGTGATCGGAGGGAACTGGGCCTGCGAAAAGATCTCTTCCGGCACGTGCTCGGCGAAGTCCTCGAGGTAGAGCTCGGCCGACTGGCTGTACCGGCTGAAGTTCGCGATCACGAGAACCGTCTCGTCGTCGTACTCGCGCACGAAGGCGAAGATGTGCGTGTTGTTCGTCCCGACGAAACGGATCGTGCCGCGGCTGAAGGCCCGGTACCGGCGCCGGGTCGCGATCAGGCGCTTCATCCACCACAGGAGCGACGAGCTGTTTCCCTGCTGTGTCTCCACGTTGACCTGCTCGTAGTGGTACTCCGGGTCGATGATGACCGGCAGATAAAGGCTCTGCGGATTGGCCGCCGAGAAACTCGCATTGCGATCCGGCGTCCACTGCATGGGAGTCCGCACGCCGTTTCGATCCCCAAGGTAGACGTTATCGCCCATGCCGATCTCGTCGCCATAGTAGATGACCGGAGTCCCCGGCAGCGAGAGGAGCAGGACGTTCATCAGCTCGAGCTTGCGTCGGTCGTTTTCCAGGAGCGGCGCAAGGCGACGACGGATACCAAGGTTCACCCGATGGTGCGGATCACGGGCGTAGACGCGGTACATGTAGTCGCGCTCCTCATCGGTGACCATCTCGAGCGTAAGCTCGTCGTGGTTGCGCAGAAAGATGCCCCATTGCGCGCCGACGGGTATCGCCGGCGTCTGCTCGAGGATATCGATCACCGGGAAACTGTCTTCCATGCGCACACTCATGAACAGGCGGGGCATGAGCGGGAAGTGAAACGCCATGTGGCACTCGTCGTCGTCCCCGAAGTACTCGACTGCGTCCTCCGGCCACTGGTTCGCCTCGGCGAGCAGCATACGGCCGTCGTAGCGTTCGTCCACGTGCGCCCGCATCCGCTTCAGCAGCGCGTGCGTCTCGGGGAGGTTCTCACAGTTCGTTCCCTCCCGCTCATAGAGGTACGGGACGGCATCGAGCCGTAGGCCGTCGACGCCCATGTCAAGCCAGTAGTCGAGCACGTCGAGCAGAGCGCGCTCGACTTCCGGATTGTCAAAGCTGAGGTCAGGCTGATGGGAGAAGAAGCGGTGCCAGTAGTACGATCCGGCCACCGGATCCCAGGTCCAGTTCGACGTCTCGAAGTCCTGGAATATGATGCGGGCATCGGGAAACTTCCCCGGGTCGTCGCTCCACACGTAGAAGTCGCGGTGGGAGCTCCCCGGCTTCGCCCGCCGGGCTCGCTCGAACCAGGGATGCTGATTCGACGTGTGGTTGATGACGAGCTCGGTAATCACTTTGAGATCCCGGGCATGCGCCTCCTTCAGGACGCGCCGG
>SLST01000072.1 GCA_007130265.1 Spirochaetales bacterium | reverse complement strand
GGTCAGGCCTTTACCCTTGCCATCCCGCACGTTTTCCACCGTATTCAGCGCCTGATTGGGGTCGGATGGAAAGGGTAAAGGCCTGACCCCTCGCCATCCAGAGCCATAGGAAAAGACCGTGTGGCCAGGGGTGGCGGTGCCGCACCGTGATTGACCCCGGCCCCGGCTTTGCCTCATTCTCGACGGGTTTTGTCCACAAAGGCCCGCGTGCCGAGGGAGTGACTGGCGATGGAGCGAGTGAGGGTGGGAATCATCGGGTGCGGGGTCATCGCCCCCACCCACGCGGAGAGTCTGAAGCGGCTGGAGAGAGCGGATCTGGTCTGGGCCTGCGATCTGGACCTGGACCGGGCCCGGGGTCTGGCCGAGCGCTATGGGATTCCCCGGACCGCGGAACGGGCCGAGGATCTGTTCGCCGATCCGGATCTGGATGCGGTGGTGGTGGCGACCGATCACGCCTCCCACGCCCCGCTCACCGTCGCCGCCCTCGAGCATGGCAAGCATGTGCTCTGCGAGAAGCCCCTGGCCGCGAAGCCCGAACAGGTCGAGGCCATGCGCGAGGCCGGGCGGCGCCATCCCCGGCTGCATGTCGGCGCGGTGTCCCAGCACCGGTTCGACGCCGTCAACCAGTGCCTGAAGTCCCATATGGACGGCGGGGCCTTCGGGACGATCCTCACCGCCTCGGTCCGCCTCCGCTGCCTGCGCACCCCCGAGTACTACCAGTCCGGAGCCTGGCGGGGCCGCTGGGAGACCGAGGGCGGGTCGGTACTCATCAACCAGGCCATCCATTTTCTGGACTCTCTGCTCTGGATCGTCGGCGGCGCCCAGGCGGTCTGCGCCCGCCACGCCAACCTCACCCACCAGGATCTCATCGAGACGGAAGACACCCTCACCGCCCTGCTGGCCCTCCGAGGGGGCGGCCTGGGGACCATCGAGGCCACCTCCTCCTGCCACGTCACCTGGCAGCACCATCTGGGTCTGACCGGCACCGAGGGCTCGGTCGACCTCCGGGACAGCCAGGTGGCTTTCGCCTCCTTCCGCGACCCCCGGCGTCAGGAGGAGATCGCGGCCGAGCTCCGGGCCTGCCGCGACGAGGAGGGCGTGGCCGCCCGCAAGAGCTACTACGGCTCGGGCCACGCCGGCCAGGTGGCCGACTTCATCGCCGCCATCCAGGAGAACCGCCCGCCCTTCGTCAGCCTCGAGGACGTCGTCCCCACCATGCGCGCCGTCCACGCCATCTACGCCTCGTACCGGGAAGGAGGATGGGTGGAGCTCTAGGAGGGCGGTGAGGACGGATCGGTGAGCGGTGGTCAGTGACGGCCGCTGGCACGGTGGGCCAGCCGGATGAAGGGTGAGACGGCGGGCGTGATGCGAGATCCGCGATGCGGGATGCATGCCAGTACCTCGCTGTTCCCGCGGGGCGGGACGAGGCCGCATGAGCCGCGCCTGGCAAGAGGAAGGTCCGACCATGGCTTCTCTTCCGCCCAGGCAGGCTCGTTCCACGCGCGGTCCGTCCCGCAGGGCGGGAACAGCGGACTACTGGGGCCTCGCCCGTTCGATCATATACTTGTGCGGACCAACGGCTTATCCGCGAAATCGGGTGAGTGTGTCTCAGAGCAGTGACGGCCGCTGGTACGTTGGGCCAGCCGGATGACGGATGAGACGGCTCGCGTGATGTGGGTTGTGCGGTGTGGGATGCGGGATTCGGGATGCATGCCAGTACCTCGTCAATCGTCGTTCTGCGGTTTCCGCGAATCGCTCATTTCGCGTGTTTCGTCGTTCCATTCTCCGGCCCGACCCGGCCCGGTACGGTCGGCGTTCGGGGCATCACCCTTGACGGCCCCGCGCTGGCTCCTTACATTGTAGTTATGACCGAGCTGAGGTTCGAGTGGGACGAGCGAAAGAACCGCGAGAACCAGCGCAGGCACGGCGTCACCTTTGAGGAGGCACGCTCCGTGTTCTACGATCCGCAGGCGATCGAGTTCTATGACGACGAGTACGCGGGGGCGGAGGATCGCTTCCTCCTGCTCGGTGTCAGCGCGAAACTGCGGGTTCTGATGGTGTGTCACTGCCTCCGGGAGAACGGCGACGTGATCCGCATCATCTCCGCCCGGAAGGCGACGACCAACGAGCAACGCGAGTACCCATGGTGAGCTGTATGAAGAAGGAATACGATCTGTCCAAGATGAGGCGGAGGCCCAATCCCTATGCGTCGCGCCTGCGCAAGCAGGTCACGATCAGGCTGGGCACGGATGTCATCGCGTACTTCAAGTCCCTGGCCGAGGAGACCGGGCTTCCCTACCAGAGCCTGATCAACCTGTACCTGAGGGACTGCGTCGAACATCGCCGGAATCTGGGCTTGAACTGGGTGTCGTAGGCCGGTCGGGCGCAGGACGAGGCCGCGGCACCGCGCCCACCCAGCCCGCTTCGCATGGCGATGGTGTGAGCCATGCGGTTGAACTACG
Organism: Spirochaetales bacterium; assembly: GCA_007130265.1. Classification (GTDB taxonomy): domain Bacteria; phylum Spirochaetota; class Spirochaetia; order DSM-27196; family SLST01; genus SLST01. The sequence goes on along the minus strand of SLST01000072.1, from coordinate 3,898 downwards.
AAACACGCACAATGATCGAAAGGGGCAGGGCGTTCTCGGAGCTCAAACCAACGCCCGCGCTTCCCCTGCCGACGCTTCCCCACGCCCTCGCGGGTCGTCGAGGCACGGCTCGGGGTCCATGCGGCTCGCTACGCCTGCATGGCAAGGCTCTTTCACCCTCTAGGTTCCTCCGGTTTTCATCGGCGCTTTCAGGTCGCCTCCCTTCCCCAGACTTGGCGAGGGCAGCCCCCGCTCCCACACTTTGATTATAGGACCGACCCCACCCCCTCCCGACCCCACCCCCTCGGATGCGAAATTCAAGATTCTTAGGCTGACCCTTTCGCCCAGTCATCAATCCTGTTTCCTCAGGTCGTAGCAGCGGACCGTGCCGTCCTGGGCACGCATGAAGATGCGCCCGTCCACATAGGGGATCTCCATGAACACGTTGTAAGCCGTCGTGCCGGTGTGCGGCGGGTTCCAGGCGGGCGATAGCGGCCGAAAGTCCGTCGGGTCGGCCGTCCAGAGCCTGAGCGTCAGCCGGCCTCCATGCGAGGCGTCGGGCACTTGGAGCAGGCGGTCCTCAACCAGATACTGCTGGCCGTGCGACGGCACGTCCGCCTCGCCTCGCCCGCGCTGACGGTACAGCACTTCGCCGGTGCTCTCATCCAAAATGGAGAAGACCTCCACGACCCGGTTTTCGTCATCGCGGCACCGGCTGTAATAATAGACCCTGCCGTCGCGTATCAGATATTTGCGCCAGTCGCTTGCCTCGAATCGGGCCTCGTGCCTGAAGTCGCATTCATCGGGCATGGTCCAGGCGTGTTCGGCCTTCTCCGGCGACAGGCGATAGGCCCCCAGAAGCATCCACGGCGCGCGGCCGTGCCCCTCGCCCTCCGACCCGACGTTGACCAGCACATGCTGATCAGACGGTGCCAGAGAAACGTGCGTGTTGCCAAGGCCCTCCACCGTCCACAGCACCTTGCCGTCCTTTGGGTCAATCAAGCGCAGCCTGCCTTGGCGAAAGTTGCCGCCTCCGTGCGTGGCGGTCAGAACGTATTCACGGCCCCGGTGCCGCCAGAGCGCCGGGGTGGCCGTGCGCGCCGTGGCGGCGGGCACTTCCCAGAGGGTCTCGCCGGTCTGGACGTCCAGCCCCCGAAGCGACATGTCATGGCCGTCATACAGCGGCACGACCGGCACGCCGTCGGCCACAATCAGCGAAACCCACTGGTTGCCGGAAGTAAGCGACCTCCTTTCCAGATGTGCCTCTTTCTCTGCTTCCCATTCCTGGTGGGCCTCGCCGATGTCGCCTTCCCACAGTTTCTCGCCGTCTTTGGCGCTGTAGCAATAGAGCCGGCCGGTCGTCCCCATGCTGAAAACCCTGCCGCCGTGGTAGGCGGGCGTAACGCCCCAGCCGTTGCGTTTGCCCATGCCGCGGAAGAGGCCCTTACCAGCCTCGATGGCCTTCCAAACAGTTCTGCCGGTGGCCGCGTCAATGGCCACCACAAGGTCGTCGGCGTCAATGGACAGTGACCGGCGAAGATGAGCCTGCTGGTCGGGCGTGAAGCGGCCGAACATGTCGTCCCTGGCCCAGGATTCCGCCCACACGTCGCCGGCGGGCCGGAACGAGGAGGCGAAAATCATGCCTTCCGCGGCAATAATGCCGTTGGCCGAGCCGGGATGCCCCGGCCAGGTGGCCCGGCTCACCACGAATCCCGAGACCGAGGTCTTTCCATAGCCTAGGCCGTTGAACTCGCTTGTCCACACCGGCCTTGCCCGCGCCATGTCATCGACCAGCGCATGGCCGTAACGGCGCGGGTTGAAGTTGCCGAACGGCCCGTTGACCTGCGGCCAGCCGGGCTCCGGGTCGGCGGCAAACAGCACGCCGGCGGCGGCCGACACCAGTAGCACACTCAGAATCACTCGCATGTTGACGCTCCCATTTTGACAAGAAATCTCCATTCAGGCGGCGCGGCCACGCGCCAGGGCTCCGCCAGTCCCAGGGCCATCCGGAACAGCTCGTTCGGGTGCATGCGCTTGTCTCCCCAAGGCCCCAAGGTCACGTTCAGGCGGCCTGATCGGAGGATAGGCCTCTGCGGGGCACCCACACAAAACAGCGGGGAGCCAGCGGGACACCCCGCCTGCACGAGGGAAAGCGGGAGTCAGACTCCCGCAATCCAAACGGGCTGCCGCCCGGCTCTGCCGGGCTTCCCCTCCGAATTCGCGTTCATTCGCGTCCATTCGCGGTTCCCTCAGGCTGCGAGGCGGGAGTGGGTGGCTCCGCCGCTCATCTCCGAAGATGCCATACCGAACGCCGGTGTCGAGCCCCTCGAAGTAGCTTCGAGACTCGTAACGCCCGGCGGTAGTGACAGGCCTTTGGCGCATTGGCAGGGACAGGTCTTACCAGCCCCTCCGGCAGCCCGGGCGGGGGCGTCCAAGGTCTGGACGGTTCTGTCCAAGGTCTGGACGTGGGGGCAGAGCCCGTCCGAGGACGCATCTGCGCAGTACAGGCGCGGGCTCGCCCGCCTGTAGGTCGGGCATTCCTGCCTGACCCTCGCGGCCTCATCGGAGAGGACCATGCAGCACCGGACACGACGGAGGCAGGCTGGGATTCGCGGTTTCTGGCTCGTTTCCGCCCGTTCCCGTGGGGTCGGCCCAGGCTTCGCGAAGACGCTTCGCCCCGGCACGCAGGAAAGGCCGACCTACTGCTCTGAGACTCCATTCGCCGTACTGCGCAGCAACCAATTCCGCAATAACATGTTGCGATGGATGTCGCCGCCGGTCTCATCCGGGGCCTGTCCGCACGCCTGCGGCCGCCCCTTCAGGGCGGATGGCGTGGGGGCACCGGCCCTGGGGTTACACCCCAGGCTCTGTTACGCGGCGGCGCCTTCAGCGCCCGGGCAGGTCGGTCCCATGCCTTCCTTCGACATTCGACATTCTGCGGTTCCGCCGTGGCACGGCGCTTCCAGCCCGTGCCTGAGCGAGGCCGGATCCCGGATCGACCATGGTCGGCGAAAGCACGGTTCATGGACCACTAGGGACCACACCTCGCTCGGCTCCGGGCTAGAAGCCCGGGCCACGGGGTGGCGGCCCACATCGCATATCCCACATCCCACAACTTGTCCGACGTAGCGCCTTGGCAAAGTCGGATCGCGCCAGCCGCCTCACCCTTCATCCGGCAGAACCCAGCGGTTCAGGGGCGGGGACTGACCACCGCCCTCCCCCTACCCCAGCCTCATCCCCGCCTCGATCCGCGCCCCCCGGGCGTAGGCGGCGGCGGGCATGCGGGGGCGGGCGGCGGGCTGGACCTGGGTCAGCCGGAGGGCCTTCTCTCCGCAGGCAACGAGGATGCCGGGCTCGGAAACTTCGAGGATCGTACCCGGCTCGCCTTCGCCCGGGGCCACCTGCGCGGCATGGATCTTGAGCCGGTCCTCCCCGCCACCGGGACCGAAGGCGTGGGTCCCCGGCCAGGGGATCAGGGCCCGCACCCGCCGCTCCAGTTCCACGGCGGGACGGGTCCAGTCCAGGCGGCCGTCCTCGCGGGTCAGCGCCGGGGCGAGCACCACCTGCGACTCGTCCTGGGGCGTCCGGGGCGCGGTGCCGTCGCGTAGCCGCAGCGCCGCCTCGACCATCAGCCGGGCCCCCTCGCGGGACAGCCGGCCGAGCAGGTCGGGCGAGGTGTCGTCGGGCCGGATGGGCTCGCGGTGCTGGAAGATCATGTCCCCGGCGTCCATGCGGCGACTTACGTGCTGGATGGTCACGCCGGTCTCGGTGTCGCCGTTCAGGATGGCCCAGGGCACCGGGGCCGCCCCCCGATACCGGGGCAGCAGTGACGGATGGAGGTTGACGGAGGCCAGCCTGGGAATCTTGAGCAGGCGTCCGGGCAGGAACTGGCCGTAGGCGGCCACGGCGAGCAGATCGG
>SLST01000591.1 GCA_007130265.1 Spirochaetales bacterium | reverse complement strand
TCCTCATCGCGACCTTGCCGCCCATGGAATGGCCCAAGAGCACGGCCGGCCCGTGCCCGGCGGCGTTGATGAGGTCGAGAACCGATTCGCTCATCTCGCGGTATGAGAATTGGTCGGTGTGTCTGGACGCGCCGTGATTCGGCAGGTCGGGATAGCAGACGGTAAACTCCGACTCGAAGTCGCGCCCGACCCCTCGCAGGTTGTCTCCGGAGCCGAAGAGTCCGTGGAGACAGACCAGAAATGGGCCTTCTCCGTACGAGGCAGCCGCCAGACTCATGCCTCTCTCCTCACCATACCTCGGCTCGACTCGCTCTGCAGATCAGCTCCCGCCGAAGTCGACCCGGGGAACCTCGCGAGCCGCATCCTCAATCTCGAAGTAGTCGCGTGCGACCAGCCCAAGCCGGTTTGCGACCATCCGTGCCGGAAAGAGTCTGATCCGCGTATTGAACTCCCTCACCGACTCGTTGTAGCGCCGACGGGCTACCGCGATGCGGTTCTCCGTCCCGGCGAGCTCGTCCTGGAGTCTGATGAAGTTCTCGTTGGAGCGCAGCTCGGGATAGCTCTCGACGATCACCAGCAGCCGCGACAACGCGCTCTGCAGCTCACCGTAACTCTCCGCGGTCTCGGCCACCGTCTCCGCGCCCGCAAGCCGCGCCCGGGCGTCGGCAATCTGTCCAAAGACCGCCTGTTCCTGGTCAGCGAAACCGCGCACCGTTGCCACAAGGTTGGGTATGAGATCGCTGCGGCGTTGCAGCTGGTTGTCCACCTCGCTCCATGACGCGTCGATACCCTCCTCGAGTCTGATCAGCGAGTTCTGCTGTCCGACGAACCAGAAGATACCGATAACCAGGACGATCACGACGATCGCCACCGGCGCGATCCATTTCTTCGAGCTACCAGCCATAATCTCTCCTACCGGCACTAGAACCCTCGAGACGCCCCACCGCCGCCGAATCCTCCGCCCCCGAATCCGCTGAACCGCGTTGAACCCCCGCGAGCCGCCGAACCGAACCCGCCGCCGAAAAAGCCGCGGCGACGTCGAGCAAACAGCAGCGGCCAGAAGAACCAGCGGCCCCCGACAAAGAGCAACAGGAAGAGCACGTAGACCAGATCGCTTAGATCGACGCCGGCCGTGGGCGCCCCCTGTCGGGCAACGGGCCGCGCTTCGGCGGACACACCGGTCAGGCTCACGCCCAGTTCCTCGGCTACGACCTGCGTGATCGCTGCGACTCCGTTCAAGAGGCCCGCACTGTAGTTACCGTCACGAAGATCAGGAACCACGTACGTGTCGAGCAGTGATCCCGCTCGCCCGTCCGGTATAGCTCCCTCGAGGCCATACCCGACCTCAATCCGAACCTGCCGTTCCTCGAGCGCGAGGATGAGAATGACGCCGGTGTCTCCCGCGGAGGCGCCCACGCCCCAGGCTTCAGCGAGCGCCACCCCGAACCCGTCGATCGTCGCATGCGGTTCGTGGCTTCGCACCGTGACGACCGCGATCTCCGCTCCGGTCTGCTCGCGCAACGATGCAATCGTCGCCTCCATCGCTCGCGCGTCGGAAGCGGAGATCACACCGGCGAAATCGTTCACGAACCCTCGTGGCCGCGGGAGCTCCTGCGACGCCAGTCTCATGCCGCTCACGAGTACCAGCGTTGTGACGAGGATCGCCACCCGCGCCCACCGTCGGCACGGCAACCCACGACGCGTGGCCCCCGATCCCTTCAGCTCATTCATGGTCGGCATCTACTATGTCCACGAGGCGGGCGAGGCGCTCGAGAAGAGCGTCGATCAGCGCCACGCTGTCGTGGTGCTCATTGACCCGTCCTCCGGCAAGCCGCAAAAGGGGACCGGACTCCAGTCCAAGCTCCCGGTTCACGCTTTCGACGAGTTGTTCCGGCACCGTCGGGATCTCCTCAACGCCGCGCAGCCGAAGTAGCGCGCGGAGAATCGCCGAAACCGATCCCGACCAGTCTTCGAGACGGCGCTTGAGAAGGTGCTTGCGGAAGGGACGCGGACGCCCGGCGGCTATTGCGAGCTGACGAAGCGCCATGAGGTTCCCGCGCAACTGGTGTTCAATCTCGTGGCGGAGATTCGTGCGGCTGATGGTGAGGTCGCGGGTCACGTCCGGCCCATGAAGCGCACGATGCGTCGCCACGATGTCCAGGTACTCCATGGGGAAAACGTCTGCCGAACGGACGAACTCCTGGTGCGTCAACACGAGCGGCGTCAGCCGGTGCCGACGCATCAGGCGACGCCCCAAGCGGCCAAACGCTCGCAACGACGGCTCGTGCCCTCGCTTCACGATGATGAGCAAATTCACGTCCGATGAGCCGGGACGGAAGGTCTCCCGCAGAAAGCTTCCGTACACAATGACCGACTCCAACGACTCACCAAAGGCGGATCTGCAGATCGCGATGAAGTCGTGTTCGATGGCCTCGGTTGTTTTCTCCCGTGTCGTCGCCATACTCCCTCTTGGGACAGGCTACTTCTTCTTCCGCTTGCCGCGGGAAGTGCCTCGACCGCTCGATGCTGCGCGTTTGCGACGCAGTTCCTCGATGACCCGCGCCTTTTCTGCTTCGCTGACCTGGATCTCTGCGGCCGGAGCAGCTTCCTTCGCATCGTCGAGCCGTCGGGCGGTGACGGGGGTACCGCGACGCTCGGACTCCTTCTTCGTCCTGCGCTTACGCGCCGTCCGCCGCCACCCGAGCAGAACCGGTGAGGCGATGAAGACCGACGAGTAGGTTCCGATCACGACTCCCACCATGAGGTTCAGGGCGAACAGCTGCACGGTCCCGGTCGCGAAGACGTAGATCGCAGCCACCGCCAACAGCGTAGTGATCGAGGTGATCAGCGTCCTGCTCAGACTCTGAGTGATGCTGGAGTTGATGATCGTCTCAAAACCGCTCTCCCTCATCACCTGCTCGTTCTCGCGGACTCGATCGAAGATGACGATCGTATCGTTCAGCGAGTAGCCGATGATGGTGAGGATCGCCGCGATCGTCGCGGTGGAGACCTCGATCTGAAACGCGCCGATGAACACGAGGATGAACGCTACGTCGTGGACCAGCGCGGATATCGAGGCTGCTGCGTACCCGAGTCGAAATCGGAACCAGATGTAGAGAAGGATCAACCCCATCGCAAGCGAGATGAGCAGGATGGTATTGCGCGTCAGCTCCTCGCTCACGCGCGGCCCCACGTAGTTGGACTCGAGCTCGCTGATCCGTCCGGCGCCGAAAGCGGACTCCAGCGTGCTCACGACCCGCTCGCTCATGGCGGAGCTGAACTCGTCGATTTCACCGGCGTCGCGCACGCGCACGACGAACTGTCGCTCGTCAGCAGGGCCCACCGTCTGTACCTGAGTGCCGTCGATTGGCGCAACGGCCGCGCGAACCGCTTCGATCTCCGCCTCAGGGCTGTCGATTGCCACCCGAAGGCTCAACCCGGGCTGGAAGTCCACACCGAGGTTGAATCCGCCGCGCGCAACGGTTGCGACGAGCCCTCCCGCGATCAGGGCTACCGAAACGGCTATCATAATAAACCGAAACTTCGTGAACTTGATGACCCTCATCGTACTCCCCATCCGAGGCTCAGCTTGCTCCGCTTCAGTACCTCGGTCCCGAACTCAAAAATAAGCCGGGAGAGGAAGAGCGCTGTGAACATCGACGAGACGATACCCACAGCGAGCGTGATCGCGAAGCCCTGCACCGGGCCGGTGCCCAGCTGGCTCAGGAACAGCGCCGCTATGAAAGTGGTGATATTGGCGTCCATGATCGTCCAGAACGCCTTCTCGAAACCTGCTCTGACCGCAGCCTGGGGGCTCTTGCCCAGACGATACTCTTCCCTGATACGCTCGAAAATGATCACGTTCGCGTCTACGGCCATACCCACGGTAAGGATAACGCCGGCGATGCTCGTCAGGGTAAGCGTCAGGTTGAAGACGCTCAGAATACTGACGATGAAAAAGAGGTTCAGCACCAGCGCGAGGTCTGCAATAGCCCCGGCTCCGTGGTAGTAGATCAGCATGAAGACGATCACGAGGGCGAATCCCACCCCGATCGCGCGGAGCCCGGCCTGCACCGCATCCGCGCCGAGTGCCGCTCCCACGGTCTGCTGGCTCACGATCACGAGGTCGATCGGAAGCGCCGCGGTACGCAGCACGGTAGCGATGTCGCGTGCCTCGTCCTGGTTGAACCCGGTGATCCGCACCTGGCCGCCGGTGATCGGCTCGTTGATGACGGCACTCGTCCGTACGCGGCCGTCCATGACGATCGCCATGCTCTCGCCGACACTGCCGCGCGTGAGATTCGCAAAGAGCTCGGACCCGCGACCGTCGAGCACGAAGTTGACCGTCGGCTGGTTGGTCAGCGGCTCAGTCCCAACCCGAGCCTCGGTGATATGCTCGCCCGGAAGCCCGAACTCGTTGATGTCTTCCTTGATCGCGATATAGCGGACGAACCGCAGAATACCGTACTGATCAGGCACGACGTACGGCGCGATCACCGTCCCGGCGGGGACGAAATCCGGGACCCCGTCGACGTCCGGCTCGAATCCCGGCTGCTGCTGCTGGAGGTCGATCAACGCGGCAGTCGCCTCGTTGTCCACGATGCGGAAGTTGAGACTCCCGCGTCCTCGCAGAAAGGACTCCACACGACCGCGGTCGCTCTCGCCGGGCACTTCGATCAGGATCTGATTTCCTTCCTGACGGCTGACGCTCGGCTCGGTCACGCCGAACTGGTCGATCCGCGATATGAGGATCGTCATGGCCAGGTCAAGCGCTTCGCTGAGCTCCTCGCTCGACGGTTCCCTTCCGAGACGTTCCGCGAGACTCTGCTCGTCGGCCTGGACAACCACGCTCATCCCGCCGGAAAGGTCGAGCCCGAGGTTGATGATCCGGTTCTGTAGATCCTTGAGCGCGAAGATCCCATCCGCGTAGTGTCGTTCGAGAACCTCGAATATCTCCTGACGATCACGGAATCCCCGCAGCGTGTCGCCGACGCTCCACTCGCGGGGAATATCGTACCCGAGCACGCGGTAGTTGGTCCTGGCCGACTCGATGAGAAAGCGATATCGCTCCGGAAGTGATTGCGCCTCGTCAGTCTCGATGAGGCCTGTGAGCTCCCGCAGTGCCGCATCCGCCTGGGTACGGGCAGTCTCCCGAACCTGTTCACGGCTGCCGGCGGCCATCTCCTTGTCTTCTTCCGGGATGAAGAAGTACCACTGGATGGTCGGGTAGAGGAAGTATGCGCTGACGCCGACAAGAGCCAGCACCAGCAGGAATCGAAATCTCTTGCTCATGAATCACTCCGAAGCGGGAATCCGTCTACTCGTCGTCTTCGTCGGTCTCAGAGTCGTCTTCGACCTCAGCCTGGGCTTCAGCCGCGGCCTTCTTCGAAGGTCGGCTCTGCTCGACCACGTTGGAGATCGCCGAGCGGGAAAACGTCAGTTTCGTGTTTGCGTCGATCCTGAGCACCACGGTGTCGTCCTTGATCGACTGGATAGTTCCGTGGATACCGCCGATGGAAACGACCCGGTCACCCTTCTTGAGCGACGCGAGCATCTTCTTTGTTTCCTTCTGTTTCTTGTTCTGCGGCCGGATGATCAGGAAGTAGAAGATGACGAAGACCAGCCCGAACGTGACAAGCGTAGGGAGTATGGACCCTGCACCGGCCGCAGGATCGGCGCCTGGAGCCGCCATCAAGAGCGGCAGGTTCGACAATAACTCATTCATAAATCGTTCCTCTTGCGGATTTTCGCCAACGTAGCACGAATGGTATGCCCAGTCAAATCAGACCGTGACGATCTTCTTCACCTCGTCGGGGACTGTATACACGCCGAACAGGCGCTTCAGATACTCGGCAGTCACATCGTCAGCTCCGGTCTTCTCCGCAAAATACCGGACAAACTGATCCATCTCCGTCCCGTCTTCGGAATAAATGGCGGAACAGAAGGCGGCACGCAACAACCCTTCGTCCGCGAGTTCCATGGTCGTCAGTTTTCCGTACCGACGCTGCGCCCGCCTGTCAACGATTGCCGCGTCGCCCTGAAACCCGATGGTGAACACGAACTGGGATCTCGTCACCGCGCACCTCTCGAAAAGAAAAAAAAGGGGAAGCCTGGGCTTCCCCTTGCGGTTACATCATGCCGCCCATACCGCCCATGCCGCCCATACCGCCCATGCCGCCACCGGCCGCGGCAGCTGCAGCGCCTGCGTCTTCCTTCTCCGGGAGATCGCAGATGGCGCACTCGGTCGTCAGGAGCAGACCGGCGATCGACGCCGCATTCTGCAGCGCGCTGCGAGTGACCTTCGCCGGGTCGATGATACCGGCCTTCACGAGGTTCACCCACTCCATCTTCGCCGCGTCGT
>SLST01000288.1 GCA_007130265.1 Spirochaetales bacterium | reverse complement strand
TGCCGTGATGCCTCCGAGATCAGTTATTCCCTGGTCGGGAAGACTCGTCGCGACGACCTTGCCGCGCGCGGCCGGGTCGAGGCGCTCGAGGATGTCGGGGTCGGTCACCGGCGCGAATCCGGCGAGCAGTCGACCACCGATCAGGCGCGCTCGCTCGCCCCTGCGCGACCGGTAGATCACCGGGGCCTGCTCCGTCCCGGAATCGCGAGCCGTGAGCTCGAGAGGAGAGGTGAGCTCGTACGTGCCGCCGGCAAGCTCGACTACCACCCCTTCCCGAGGCAGGTCGCCTGCAGCCCGCAGCGCCCGCACGGCATCGCGCGCCGCCTGCATCGTCGCGAACGGCCGGTCGGTCGTCCCGGGTCCGTCGTCCGATCCCCCGGGTGCCACGGTGAACGTCGGGTGTGCCGCTGCCCGGCTTCGAACGGTGTCCTGCATTCTCATGGGTACCTCTGATCACTTCATACCATGATCCGCGGGGGCGGTGAAAGCCGCTGGCAACCCTTGTGCCTTCCGGGAACGTGAAGTAGGGTGGAGTGCGTAGGGATAGGATGAGCAGCATTGAGACCGTGAGAGGCAGGGTGGCCCGAGACAGAACTCATTTCGACGTTATTGTCGCCGGTGGTGGTCCGGCAGGAATCGGAGCCGCCGTCGCGGCAGCGCTTCAGGGAGCGAAAACGCTCCTGCTCGAAGCGAGGCCGTACCTTGGCGGCGTCGCTTCGACGGCCCTCTGGATGCCGATGAACCGGATGGTCACGGCCGGAAGGCCGCGCGGCGGAGTGCATGATCTTCTCCTGGCGAAGATGCGGTCGTACGGTCGTGACGCGTGCCGCGAAGGCAAGAGGACATTCGCCGACGGTGACGGTTTCGACTTCCACCCTGACTATCTGCGAATCGGGTTGTTCGAGCTGCTCGAGGAGAGCGGCGCGCACTACCGCCTCTACAGTCCGGTCTCCGGCGCGGACGTGCAGGGCGAGGTGGTAGTTGGGGTTCGAACGTGCTGGAAAGACACCGACGCCTGGTTTCCGTGCTCGGTCGCGATCGACGCGACCGGCGACGGCGATCTCGCGGCCGCGGCCGGGGTCGAGATGAAACTCGGTTACGAGGATGCCCCGCAGTTCATGCCGGTGTCACTCGTCTTCGCGCTCTGCGGCGTGGACGTGGACCGGCTCGAGACGTACCGCAGGGAATCCCCCGAAGCCTTCGGGCAGACGATCGAGGCGGCTCGTCGCGATGGATATGCGACCGCGGTGTGGTACGCGTTCGACCGCGGTACCGTGCCGGGAGTCGTATCCGTCAACAACGGGGGGCCGTATGGAGTCTCCGGGCTCAACGGTGCGGATCCCGCGGACCTCACGCTCGTCGAGCGCCTCGGGGCGCGAATCGCTGTGGACTTCGTCTCGATCGCGCGCAGGTACCGGATTCCGGGTCTCGAGGAGAGCTCGCTGATTCGTGTTGGAGCTGCAGCGTCGGTGCGCGGCACCCGAAGAATCGTCGGGGAGTACGAGGTCACGGTCGACGACGCGCGTGGCGGGACTGAGTTCTCTGACGTCATAGCTCGCAAGTACGGCGTCATCGACGCCAACCAGATCTATATGGGTGAGATGAAATCCGGATTCGCCTATCCATACCGGGCGATGGTTCCGCGGCGAATCGACGGTCTCCTCGCCGCCGGTCGGTGCGGTTCGGCGACCTTTCTCGGGCATGCCGCCGGAAAGAGCATGGGCAACATGATGGCTCTCGGCCAGGCGGCCGGGGTCGCGGCAGCCGTGAGCGTCCGTGCCGGCACCGCCCCTCGCTGCGTGGACGTGAGTCGGGTTCAGACCCTGCTGCGCGAGATGGGTGTCGACCTGTGATCAGATACGGTAGCCTGACGGCCGAATCGCGTCATCTCGCGGTCTCCGTCGCGAGGTCCGGTTGCGATGGATCGAAGGACGAGCCCGGTTGATCGCCGGCTCTCAGGTACACTCGTTCCACCAGCTCCGCGACGACGGAGACGATTCGCTCCATCCGGTCATAGTCGAGCAGGTCCGCCGTATCGGTCGCCGTGTGGTACTCTTCATGCATGCCGGTGAACACCGAGACGACCGGAACGCTCGCCCGATGGAAGGGATAGTGGTCGCTCACCGGTTCGGCGACCCCCCGCCGGACCGAAACCTCGAGACCTCGCGAGCGCGCGGCTGACTCGATCGCCGCAGCGTGTTCGCCGGCCGCCTCGGACAGGTAGAACCGTACCGGCTCTTCCGGATTGCGGCCGATCATGTCGAGGTTGATCATGAGATCGATGTCCTCCGGCGGCAGCACTCCGTCCCGCACGAAGGCGCGTGATCCGAGCAGTCCCTCCTCCTCCGCGGTGAAGGTCACGAAGACGAGGGCTCGCTCTCGCGGCCGGTCGGCGAAGAAGGCGGCGAGCTCGAGCACTCCGGCTACTCCGGACGCGTTGTCGTCCGCGCCATGGTAGATCTGTGACGGCTCGCAGCCGAAGCTCCCAAGGTGGTCGTGGTGCGCGCCGACGACGATCCATCTATTCGAGGTCTCGGTTACAGCCGCCTCCGGCGCGGTCGCCGGGAGGTATGCGGCGACGTTCCGCGCCGGGACGCGCTCGGGCTCGGAAGTGAAGCCGACCGACACGGCCGACAGCAGGCCTTCGAGATGAACCGCCGCCGGACTCATACCCGCCTCGAGACCACGCTGCAGCCGAGAGAGATCGACGCCGAAGGGCTGCAACGCCTCCTGCAAGAAGTCCTGCGATACCTGCACCGCGATGAAGTCGTCGAGACGCGAACGCGCGAATCGATCTTCGACCGAGTGAGGCTCGAGGCTCAGCGTCCGCACGGTTCGAAGGTCCTCCGGCCCCCTGTGGTGCTCCGGACCGGTGACGACGATCATCGCCTTCGCTCCGCGGTTTCGTGCGTTCGCCGCCTTCGTCGCGAACAGCGCGTGGTCGCTGTAACGCGCGCCGGCGAATCGCGAGAACTCCTCGTCGCCGGTCGGTTCGTAGCGGAAGACGAGGACGACTCGGTCGCGTACGTCGATCTCGCGATAGTCGTCCCACTCGTGCTCCGGTGCAGTGATTCCGTAGCCGGCGAACACCAGCGGCGCCTCTGCGGTGCCCGCGTCCGACAGAAAGAGCGGGCGCACTGCGGGGGTCGCGACGGTTGCATCTCCTATGCGAACTCGTGTCTCCTTCGGATCGTAGTCCGACCGGTAGAGGTCGAACTCGTGGAGGTAGCCTCCCGCCGCGTCAATCGGTTCGAGCCCGATCGTCGCCATGCGTTCGGCGATGTAGTGCTCGGCGAGGGCAATGCCGGCCTCCCCCGGAAAACGACCTTCGAGATCGCTCGAGGCGAGGTAGTCGACGTGCGCGGCAAGGCGTGCGGGAGACAGAGGTGACGCGAGTTCGAGTGCGCGGTGAGCGGCGAGGTCGCTCGCTTCGGCGGGGGCGCGGGCGTCACACCCGGGAAGAAGCGCGGTGGCGATGGCCGCGGTCGCCACTGCGATGCCCGCGGCGAGGCCGAGCTGACCGCGCGACGCGGAAAGTCTCGCCTGGAGCCGCGCCCGAAGCCTGGAGGTCATCGTCACAGGAAAAGCTCGCAAAGGCGCACGCGATTGTCAACTGTCGAGCAGGACGTCGCGCGCCCGCTTGATCTGGATGAAGAGACCCGGGTCGCCTCCTCGGTCGGGATGGTGCACGAGGCTCAATGCACGGTATCCGCGTGCGACGTCGTCCTTCGCCGGGCGCGGGGGAGGGATCTGTGTGGGCACGAGACCGAGGACGAGACAGGCGTGCACCCGGCGGGTGATGAGGGGCGCGAGATCGCGGTAGCGCTGCTCGAGGCGCAGGAGATGCTGCTCGAAGATATCGAGCCAGGCTGAGCGGTCGTACCGGGAGTAGGCGTCGGCCTGCTTCTTGGATCCCGGGAAGAGGTGCTGTTGCCACAGAGGCGAGAGCCCGGCTGCGTTGTAGTGCCGCTCGAGGTAGCCAAGGTACCTGATGCTCGCGAGGGTAGGGGGCGGCAGTGAGCGCACCGCGCCCTGGATATAGCGTCGGCGCTCCTCCCTGATTCTCTCGCGCTCGGCGAGGTAGTCACGCTTGATCGAGAAGAAGAGAGGAAAGAACGGGTCGGCGGGCAACCGATAGGTCCGGTAGAAGTGGTGCAAATTGCGCGGGGCGATCCGGGCGTGATGCAGCAGTGTGTAGCAGCGTCGGCCTATGCGGAGTTGCTGCAGGCGCTTGGACGCGTGGAGATGGCCGAGCATGACCGCGTAATCGCGGTGTTTGCGGAGCGTCTTGGGCTGGCGCGAGAGGAGGTACGAGAGTGAGTACGTGCGCCTCGATCGCGATCGTCGTGCTCTGCGGCGTCGCATGGTCCTGCCGGTAAGTATCGTGAGAACCGAGGCAATATGCCAAGCCCCCGAGTCCTCATGCGACGCTTTGATCTCCACGGATTTCTACCGTATAATCCGCGGTGCATCGCGCCGTCACGGTCCCGCCGTCTCGGTGCGAAGGGGGAGGAACCCATGAAGCGAAGATTCGCCTCCATCGCGCTCGTACTGTTCGTCGTGCTCGCTGTGGTTTCCGCCTGCGCGCCCGGCCCGAACCCGATGCGCAGCGAAGAAGAGCCTGAGCGCAGCGAAGCGCCGGGGTTCTGGAGCGGGCTCTGGCACGGCATCATCGTCCCGGTGACCTTCGTGATCTCGCTGTTCAACGAGCGCGTGAGCATCTACGAGGTGAACAACCGAGGCGGCTGGTACGACTTCGGGTTCGTGCTCGGGGTGATCACGATCTTCGGCGGTGGCGGCGGAGGAGCCGGTCGCGCCGGAAAGCGCGACTGACCGGCTCGCACAGCTCCGGGCTACACCTGCATGGTCTCGAACTCGCGCGCGAGCGCCTCGTACCCGCCGATCACGTTGACGACGGAGTCGAACCCCAGTCGCTCCAGAGTCGAGGCGGCGATGATTGACCGGTAGCCGGTCTGGCAATGGACGAGTATGGGTCGATCGATCGGGATCTCGTCGGCGTTACGCGAGAGGCGCCCGGCGTGCACGTTCAGCGCGCCGTCGATATGTCCCTCGTCGAACTCCGCCTGAGAGCGGACGTCGAGGATGGTGTACTCGGCGCGCCGCCTCCACGCCTCCGGCGCGGAGATCTGTTCGGTGCGCGCGACGTCCCGGCCGGACTCGGTCCAGGGATCAAGTGATTCCAGATAGCCGACGATTTCGTCGAGGCCGACCCGCCGCAGGGCCCAGACCGCCTCCTCGAGGTCCTCCTCGGCGGCGATCAGGACGATCGGTCTGTCGTAGGCAAGCGTCCAGCCGGCCCAGTTGCTCAAGGAAAGGTCCATCGGCACGCTGAAGCTTCCGGGGATGTGTCCGCCGGCAAACGCGTATCGCGAGCGGGTGTCGAGAACCTGTGCCGAGTCTTCGGCCTCCGGTGCTGCGATCATCCGTGCCAACTCTTCGGCGTCGATTTCCGGGGGCATAGCTGAGTCGGACAGTACCGGCGCGCCTGCGCGGTTCCTTACCTTCATCTCGGCGAAGTAGTAGGGCGGCTCCGGCTGGCCGTCGAGGAGCTCCTTTACGAACTCCTCCTCGTCCTCGATCGCGAAGGCCCAGTTCGTCGCAAGCTCGTACCCGACGGTGCTCGAAGGCACCGCGCCGAGCGCCTTGCCGCACGCCGATCCGGCGCCGTGCGCAGGCCACACGGTCACGTACTCGGGAAGCTCGCGGAAGCGCGCGAGGCTCCTCCAGAGATCACGGGCGCCACGCACCTTGGTGTCCTTGACGCCGGCCGCTTCTTCGAGGAGATCGGGGCGTCCGACGTCCCCAACGAACACGAAATCACCGGTGAATACCATCATCGGCTGCGGCCCCGCGGGAAGGTCGTAGAGGACGAACGAGATGTGCTCCGGCGTGTGCCCCGGCGTGTGGATGACGTCGAGCCGGAGGTTTCCCACGTGGATCGAGTCGCCGTCGCGAAGACCAGTGTGGGCGAACCGGTACTGCCACTCGGCGCC
This sequence comes from Spirochaetales bacterium, assembly GCA_007130265.1. GTDB lineage: Bacteria > Spirochaetota > Spirochaetia > DSM-27196 > SLST01 > SLST01. The sequence continues at coordinate 348 of SLST01000288.1, read as the reverse complement.
GCCCTCGTCGCTGAGCAGGATCTCCGCGCCGGTCGCGGCGGAGAGCTCGCGGCTTCCGCTCAGAAAGTCGGCGTGGATGTGCGTCTCGGCGACTTTGGTGATCTTCAGTCCGTTTTCTCGAGCGACACGCAGGTACTGAGCTACGTCCCGTCGCGGATCGATGACAATCGCCTCACCGGTCTTCTGGCATCCCACCAGGTAGCTCTTCTGTGCGAGTCCTTTCTCGAAGAAGTGCTCGAAAAACATCGTTTCCTCCTATGCCTGTGATGCTGGTTGCGTGATCGATCCCGTCCAGCCGACGATGCCCCGTCGCAGGTTGAACACCGACCGGAACCCGATCCGGGTGAG